>DJLG01000163.1:0-3683 GCA_002434915.1 Proteobacteria bacterium UBA6522 | reverse complement strand
TGAAAACTATATGCCTCCAGAGGTCGCGGAGGCGCTTGCCTTAAGCGAGGAGTCTCAAACACCATGATTCCTGAAATTGGTCAATTTGCTTTAATTCTTGCTCTTGGTCTGGCGCTTATTCAAGCCACTATTCCTTTGCTCGGAGCCTTGTGGTCTCGTGAAGATTTAACCGCCATAGCAAGACCAGCTGCAACCGGACAATTCGTCTTCGTTATGGCAGCTTTTATTGTGTTATGCCATGCATTTCTAAATGACGACTTTAGTGTTCTATATGTAGCAACCAATTCTAATAGTGCTTTACCAACACCTTATAAGATAGCAGCTGTATGGGGCGCTCATGAGGGGTCACTGCTTCTATGGATCCTTATTCTCTCTGCCTGGACGCTTGCAGTAACAGTTGGGAGTCGTGGTCTGCCTCATGAATTTGCAGCGAGAGTTCTTGGTGTTCTCGGTATCGTTAGTGTTGGAATGCTTCTATTTACATTACTAACATCTAACCCTTTTGAGCGGTTTTTTCCTGCTGCATTAGAGGGAAATGATCTTAACCCTCTACTACAAGATCCAGGTCTTGTTATGCACCCCCCAATCCTTTATGCAGGTTATGTAGGTCTTGCAGTACCTTTTGCTTTTGCTGTAGCTGCGTTATTAACCGGAAAATTAAGTCAAGATTGGGCTCGTTGGACTCGACCATGGACAACTGCATCATGGATGTTTCTAACTGTTGGTATAGCTCTGGGCAGCTGGTGGGCTTATTACGAGCTTGGTTGGGGTGGATGGTGGTTCTGGGATCCTGTTGAAAATGCTTCTTTTATGCCTTGGTTAGCGGGTACTGCTTTAATCCATTCTCTTGCTGTCACAGAGCGACGAGGTATATTTAAAAGCTGGACTCTACTTTTAGCAATTGCAGCCTTTTCATTGAGCCTATTAGGTACATTTTTAGTTCGTTCTGGAATTCTAGTCTCTGTGCATGCATTTGCTTCAGATCCAGAAAGAGGATTATTCATACTTCTGTTGCTGGGTGCTATTACGGGGGGTTCCCTTACGCTATATGCCTTTCGAGCTAGATATTTAACGGTTGAAGGCGGGTTTAGACTAGTTTCCAGAGAATCGTTCTTATTAATGAATAATATTTTATTGGTCGTTGCTACAGCAGCAGTGTTATTTGGAACGCTATACCCTCTATTTTTAGATGCATTGGGGATGGGAAAAATCTCAGTAGGCCCGCCATATTTTAATGCGGTTTTTTTAATTCCAATGCTTCCTTTGGCTGTATTAGTTGGCATGGGCATGCATACCACATGGTTACGTATGTCAGGAGAACCCCTTAGGAAAAGGTTGTTATTTCCTGCTGGCATAGCACTTATGATTGGTATTATTTTTCCATTCATCCTGTTTGGACAAGCTAGCGCCTTAACACTTGTAGGTGTAGTGACTGCTTTATGGGTTATAGCATCATCGCTACTAGAGCCAGCAAAACGTTTGTTTCAAAAAAACCGATCTCCGATGCCTCTTACTCGAGGGCAGTGGGGGATGTATCTTGCTCATATGGGTGTGGGAGTTTTTATTCTCGGAGCTACTGTAACCTCTAGTTATACTATTGAAACTGACTCAAGAGCGGTTCCAGGTGACCGTTGGCAGGTGGGTGAATATGAGCTCTATTTTCGTGATATTAGGCGTATTGAGGGAGTTAATTACGAAGCAACAGAGGGTGAATTTGAGGTTTGGGAAGGCGATCAACTTGTAACTATTCTTCGACCACAGAAACGTGTGTATCGTGTTCAGACTAGTCCAATGACGGAAGCTGCAATTGATGTTGGTTGGGGAAGAGATTTGTTTATAGCACTTGGTGATCCTTTAGGTGATGGAGCGTGGAGCCTAAGAGTGCAAATCAAACCGTTAATCCGTTTTATTTGGCTTGGTGCCTTAATAATGGCTTTTGGTGGACTGTTGGCAATTATGGACCCTCGTTATCGTGTCAAACGCACACAAGAAAAGGATGCCATAAGTAAACAATCGTTGGAGACTGCATGATGTGGCGTTACCTTATACCAATTAGTGTATTTCTTGTTTTATCAGCATTTTTTGTTAAGGGGCTAAGCTTAAATCCTCGTTATGTTCCGTCCCCGCTTCTGGGAAAACCTGCACCAGAATTTGAATTACCTCGCCTTAAGGACCCAAATTTAAGTTTGGGAAGTGTAGATCTTGAAGGTCAAGTTACCTTATTGAATGTTTGGGCTACATGGTGCGTTGGGTGCCGACAAGAGCATGGTTTTCTTGTCGAGCTATCCCAAGAAAACAATGTGCCAATCTATGGTTTGAACTGGAAGGATGACCGTAATACTGCTCTCGATTGGCTTTCAACCTTAGGAGATCCCTATATTGGGTCTGCATTTGATGAGCTTGGAGAAGTAGCGATAGATTGGGGCGTTTACGGCGCTCCTGAAACTTTTTTATTAGCTAGTGATGGCACGGTTCTTTACAAGCATATAGCGCCGTTAACAAGAGATATATGGACCAGTGAGTTTTTACCGCGGATTATTTCTGAATGCGGATCTATACCATGCCCAATAGCCAACAATTGATTAACATTCGTAGCGGTCTTGGGCTTGGTATTTTAATTCTAGCGAGTGCTGCGTGGGGAATTGACCCTATGCCTCCGTTTGATGACCCAAGTCTTGAATCTAGCTATCAGGAACTGATTAACGAAGTGCGTTGCTTGGTTTGTCAGAACCAAACTATTGCGGATTCAAACGCACCTTTAGCTTCTGATTTACGAAGAGAAATTCATCAAATGATAGGCAATGGAGCATCTAGACCTGAAATTGTAGAGTTTCTTGTTGCCCGTTATGGAGATTTTGTTCTATATAGGCCTCCATTCCACTCTAAAACCTGGCTTCTATGGGGTGCGCCTATTATTTTATTAACACTTGGTTTTCTAGTTTTCGCTCGTATTTTGAAATCACGTATGGGGCAACCTTTAAGCGAGGATGAAATAGCCCTATGATTTTATTCTGGATTTGTGTAACTCTTCTGTCATTAGGAGCACTCTCTTTTGTTCTGCTACCTGCAATAAAAGAGAGTAGAAAAAGTGGTCGCTGGTCATTATTAAATATGGTGTCTGCAGCCTTGCTTGTTCCTCTAAGCGTTGGAATGTATATAAGCATTAGTACCTGGAATGGTGATGTGAGTTCTGATCCAGAGCTTCCACCTCTCACGGAGTTAATAGTAGGGCTCGAAACAAGTCTTAACCAAAATCCAGATGATGCTGTTGGTTGGCAACTTCTTGGGCAAAGTTATTTGGCGCTTGGTCGTTTCCCTGATGCTAGACAGGCCCTTAGAGAGGCATGGCAAAGAACATCAACACCTGACAATGACCTAAAACTTGCACTTGGTGAAGCAGAAGCGATGGTAGATCGAGCATCTCTAGCTGGTGAAGCAGGAATTCTTTTTGAAGACGTTTTAGAAACTGATCCATTAAACCCTAAGGCTTTATGGTATGGAGGATTAGTAGCGCTAGATATGGAAAAGCCTAATATTGCACGTGAAAGATGGGAACAGCTACTTGCTTTAAATCCACCAGAACAGATTGCTGTCGTTCTAAGGGAGCAGATTAATTTATTAGGTGGACTAAGCGTAGACGGCATCGTCGGCACACGAAGCGCAGGTGTAGACCCAGAACTAAC
>DJLG01000018.1:22463-25376 GCA_002434915.1 Proteobacteria bacterium UBA6522 | reverse complement strand
ACAGGCGATATTGTGCAGGTTGAGATTGTTGAGCATCCAACACAACATAAAGATGCTATTGGTCGTGTAATCCATATCGCTGGAAGGTTTGATGATCCCGGGATGCCAACCACCACGGCAATATTGTCCCATGGTTTACCATTTGAATGGTCACAGGAGATAGATGATCATGTTGGTACTTTATCCAGACATGTTCCTGCAAGCTCCAAAAGAGATCGTGAGGACCTTCGTAAAGTTCCTCTTGTTACGATTGATGGTTCTGATGCCAAGGATTTTGATGACGCGGTTTATTGCGAACGAGAAGGTGATGGCTGGCGACTAATTGTAGCTATAGCAGATGTCAGTCACTACGTGAAGCCGGATTCAAGTCTTGACAAAGAAGCTCGCGCCCGCGGCACATCGGTTTACTTTCCTGGCCAAGTTATTCCTATGCTTCCCGAGCCTCTTTCTAATGGGCTTTGTTCATTAAAGCCAAATGTAGATCGCCTTTGTCTTTGTTGTGATATGAATGTATCTAAAAAAGGTGCAGTAACCCAATCTAGGTTTTATAAAGGAGTGCTGAGTTCAGCAGCACGTTTTACTTACGAAGAGGCCGCACAAATTCTTGATAACAAGAAACTTCAAAGTAAAAAACAGAAGTTAAAACCTCAAATAGTTATGTTGAATGAGGTTTATCAGGCATTAGCTAAAAAACGGCGGGCCAGGGGGGCTATTGATTTTGACGTTCCAGAGTCTGCTATTTTTCTGGATGAAAGAGGGCAGGTAAAAGATGTACAGCCCATTCAGCGACTAATAACACATAAGATCATAGAAGAGTGCATGATCGCAGCAAATGTAGAGGCTGCTAAATACCTTCATAAAAGAAGAATTCCAAGCCTTTATCGTGTACATGCTGGGCCTGATTCAGATCGAATGGAAGAGTTAGTCCTCTTTCTTCAGTCATTAGGCCATAAAGTAAGTTCTTCAAAAACAATTGAGGTAAGCGACCTTAGTGAAATTATAAAAAATGTATCTGGGCTCGAATCAGAGCTTATTGAATCAGTGATTTTACGAGCTATGAGTCGTGCCATATATCAGTCTAAAAATATAGGGCACTTTGGACTGGCATTACCTATGTATGCGCACTTTACATCTCCAATTCGACGTTATCCTGATCTATTAGTGCACAGAGCGATAAAGCACTTGTTATGTCATGGTGATTCGAAGCGGTTTTATTATTCTCTTTCTGAGATGAATCAACTAGGTGAGCATTGCTCACGTCTTGAAAGGCGTGCAGATGAAGCAGTCTGGGAAGTAGAAGAGCGCCTTAAATGTGTGCTGCTTAAAGAACGCATTGGTGAAGAGTTCGAGGTGGTAATCACTAGTATTATGCCTTTTGGTTTTTTTGCGCGTATTCCAAAATTTCAGATTGATGGACTAGTTCATATGAGTTCTTTGCCCGGGAGATACTATCGACGAGAAGAGCGTGGATTATCACTTGTTGGAGAAGGGGGCAAGAACCGTTATCGATTGAATGATCGCTTAAAAGTTAAATTAACTAATGTGGTGGTAGAAGAAGGGAAGATTGACTTTATGCCTATTGGGTAGGTGTAGAGCGTAAAAAGTGAGGAGTGCTGTGGTTAGTAAAAAAGGCGGAGTAGGAGCGAATTATGTTTATGGAGTGCATGCTGTGCGTTCTCTAATTGATAAACGGCCTGAAGCGATACTTGAAGCTACAGTGCTTAAAGGTTCAAGGGCTGGCAACATTCCAGAGTTGATACGTCGATTAAAGAGCATTGGTATTGCTGTAAAGCCTAAGCAGCGTTCAGAACTTGACCAGATGTCAAATGGTGGGGCTCACCAAGGAATTATCGTTCGTACCCAAGGGCATCAAGAAATGGGTATTCAAGAGTTTGAAGAGCTTGTTATTAAACGTGGTAAGTCGTTCTGTTGTCTTGTATTAGACGAAATTCAAGATCCTAGGAATCTTGGTGCCTGTTTGCGAACAGCAGATGCTGCAGGAATTGATGCGGTGGTAGTTCCTCGGCGTCGTGCAGCAGGATTAACGGCTGCGGCACTTAAGGCAGCGGCTGGGGCTGCAGATACCGTTCCTTTAGTACGTGTATCAAATCTTGCAGCAACCTTGAGATGGCTTAGAGGTGTTGGTGTATGGATTGTGGGCGCTGATAGTGAAATGCCTGTGACTGTTCATGAGGCTAGATTGTCATCTCCCATAACCATAGTAGTGGGTGGTGAAGGCCAAGGGCTGAGGCGCCTGACTCGAGAACTTTGTGATGAAATTGTTTCTATTCCTATGGAGGGTACTGTAGGGAGTCTTAATGTCTCTGTGGCTACTGGAGTACTTTTATTTGAGCTACAGCGGCAGATAAATATGAGATAGACCCATGTTTGATGTATATGGGTTGAGGCCTAGGGCTTAGTGCAGTAGGATCTGCATCCTTTCAACAATTATTTGCTCCTTGCCTCACCAGTTATTGGGAGGCTTTGAACCAAGAGGGGATTAAGTTTGAGACATTACGAAGTTGTGTTTCTGGTCCATCCTGATCAGAGTGAAAATGTTCCGGCTATGATGGAACGTTACAGGTCTATGATAGAGGGTGCAGATGGGAAGGTGCACCGTGAAGAAGACTGGGGCCGTCGCCAGTTGGCTCACGCTATCAATAAAATACATAAAGCCCATTACCTAATGGTTAACATTGAGTGTAGTCAAGCTGCACTAGATGAGCTTGTGGGCGCATTCCGTTTCAACGATGCGGTATTGCGTTACTTAGTAATTAAGAGGGATAAAGCTATCACTGAAGTTTCTCTCATGGCACAAGCTCAAGAGGAGGAGCGTGCAAGGGATGAAGCAGCAGCTATAGCACAAGCTGAACGCGCTAAAATTGCTTCAGAACGAGCACCTGAGGCTGAGGC
>DJLG01000018.1:0-22055 GCA_002434915.1 Proteobacteria bacterium UBA6522 | reverse complement strand
TGAGGCTGAGGCAGCACCTGAGGTTGAGGCTGAGGCAGCACCTGAGGCTGAGGCAGCACCTGGGACAGAAGGTTCTGAAACAAGCACAAAGGATGAGGAGAGCTAATTATGGCGCGCTATTTCCGACGTAAAAAATATTGTCGCTTTACTGCTGAAGGTGTAGAGGAGATAGACTACAAAGACTTGGCAACTTTGAAGCAATATATAACTGAAACTGGAAAAATAGTTCCTAGTCGAATTACGGGTACTCGCTCTAATTATCAGAAACAGTTAGCTGCGGCTATTAAGAGAGCGCGTTTTCTGGCTCTTCTTCCATATACCGATCAACACTAATTTTTTGGTCCTTAGGGATTGAGCCGTAAAGATGAAAGGTTTTGTACAGTGGGTGCTAGCACAACGTTATAGACCTGTTGTCTTGGCTATTTTCCTTGTGACAGTACCTCTTGTGTCGTTTGTCTCTACAGCGCTTATGACGTTAGAAACTCTACGTCGAGGCGGTCAGCATGGCCTCATTAGTGCATTAGTTGCAACTATCGGTGCTTCAATGCTTGGTTTATTTTGGGGCGTTAGCTCTCTTAGCTTTACCTTTGCTATTGGAGCTACGTTACTGGCTGGCGTTGGTCTTGGGGTAGCTCTTCGCCGTACAGGGACTTTAGCATCAGTATTCCAGGGATTGGTGCTTTTATGTTTAATAGGGGCGGCTTTGGCAGGTCTGCTTTGGTCTGAGTCATTGATGTTAATGACGCCAATAGTAGATCAGGGAATTAGTTGGCTGCGAGCTACTGGAGCTTCTGATAGTCAAATAAACGATATTGTTGAAGGATGGGATCGCCTATTTATAGGATTTATGACACTAGGGATATTTATCCAGCTTATGGTACCCCTACTTTTAGGAAGTTGGTGGGCAGCCTTGTTAAATACAGAACCTCAGTTTGGTCATCAATTTCGCGAACTACAGCTTGGTCGTTTTTTGGGTATACCGGGGACACTATTTATGGCAGTAAGTTTGGTGTTCGACGGCCCTGTTATACAAAACTTATTTCCTTTGGTTTTATTTGGATTTTGGTTTCAAGGGGTTTCTGTGGTTCATGCATGGGGTAAGGCACGTCAATGGGGTAGAGGCGTTATTGCAGCTATGTATGTATTATTGGTCCCGCCTTTTACTGGCGTGACCCTTTTTGCATTAGCATCAGTCGGATTATTAGATAATTGGATTAACTTGCGTGCACCATTGCATAAAAAAAATTGATTTAGGGATTACTGGGAGTAATTAGAAATGAATATCATCTTGTTGGAAAAAATTGATAACGTTGGTGGTATTGGCGACGAGGTGAATGTGAAGTCGGGTTATGCGAGAAATTATTTGATTCCGCAGGGTAAGGCTACTGTTGCTACACCTGAAAATATCACAAAGTTTGAGACCATGCGAGAAGCACTTGAAGCCAAGGCAGCTAGTGCGCTCGAGCTAGTACAAGCACGGGCTGCTAGGATCGAAGGGAAGGTAATCAAAATACATGCTAATGCTGGGCCCGAAGGAAAGTTGTTTGGGTCAGTTGGATCAATCGATATTACTAATGCTTGTAATGCGCTTGATTTAAATGTGGAGAGAAGTGAAATACGTTTACCGGAGGGTCCTATACGTGCCACAGGAGAGTATCAAGTAGATTTACATCTTCACTCAGACGTTAATGTTTCTCTGACAGTTATTGTTGAAGGAGAGTCAGTGGATGCTCCCATTGATATTTTAGATGATGATGAATCTCAGGGAGATGAAGTGATAGAAGATGAAGCAAATACAGAAAATCTCCAGTAAAAATAAAGAAGATAAACTGACTTAGTATGGGTGTGCTAAGCTCAGATAAAATATAGAGCTAATCAAAAATGGCTAAAGCCCTAGCTTCATCTAAACCTTCCGGCGCACAGCCGCTGAGATTGCCGCCTCATTCGGTTGAGGCTGAACAGTCTCTGCTCGGCGGATTAATGTTGGATCAGAGGGCTTGGGATGAAATTGCAGATGCTGTGTCATCAGAGGATTTTTACCGAGCTGATCATAAATTAATCTTTGCAACCATAGGTGTACTTGCAGCCCTTGATCAACCAGCTGATGCCATTACTGTTAGCGAGCACCTTGAACGAAAAAATCAACTTAAGGATGCTGGTGGACTTGATTATTTGGGTCAACTTGTCAATGAAACGCCTAGTGCAGCTAATATTCTCGCTTATGCTCAAATAGTTCGTGAGCGGGCTATGTTGCGCCAGCTTATAGAAATTGGTGGAGATATTGCTGCAAGCGCACATGACGTTGAAGGCCGATCGGTCACGGAGCTTGTAGATTTAGCTGAACAAAAGGTTTTTGATATAGCAGACAGGGGGCAGCGGACTGGTACTGGTTTTCAGTCATTAAAGGAAATACTTCCTGGAACTGTAGATCGTTTAGATCATCTTCAGCATAGCAAAGATGATATCACTGGTATTCCCACAGGTTTTAAAGCACTAGATGAGATGACCGCAGGGTTACAACCTGGCGATCTAGTTATTATTGCGGCTCGACCAAGTATGGGCAAAACATCTTTAGCAATGAATATTGCTGAGAATGCAGCTATTGGTCATCAGAAAGCTACAGCCATTTTTAGTATGGAAATGTCAGCTGAGCAACTTAGCTTTCGAATGATTGGTTCAGTTGGGCGGGTAGATCAGAAAAATTTACGTAAAGGAAGTCTTAGTGATGAAGATTGGACTCGAGTCAGTTCAACTATCAATATGATGTCTTCTGCACCTATCTTTATAGATGATGCTCCAGGGTTGAGTCCTACCGAGCTTAGGGCTCGAGCACGTCGCCTCAAGCGTACTGATAACCTAGAGCTCGTCATAGTTGATTATTTGCAGCTGATGGCAGTCTCCGGTACGAGCGAAAACAGGGCAACTGAGATTTCGGAGATTTCACGTTCTCTAAAAGCACTAGCTCGAGAGTTGAATGTTCCAGTAGTTGCTCTATCACAGCTCAATCGTGCGGTGGAACAGCGTCCAGACAAGAAGCCACAAATGTCAGATCTAAGAGACTCAGGTGCGATTGAGCAAGATGCGGATGTGATTATCTTTATATATCGAGAAGAACAATATGATCCTGATACGCCTAAAAAAGGTGTAGCAGATATTATTATTGGTAAGCAGCGTAATGGTCCTACTGGACAATTGAATCTTACCTTTTTGGGTAAATACACTAAGTTTGAAACTTTTGTAGCAGAGGCTTATGGGGATGGTGTTTACGGGTAATCGTAATAAACGATACCAATAGGCCAGCTATCTGACTTAAACAAAATGAGTCATAACTAAATAGATTTGAAGTATATTATTACCAAATTCTGTTTATGACTTGGATGTAACACTCTAGTAATGGCTAAAACCAAGGGTATTTATACTTGTGACGCATGTGGTGCTCAGCATCTGAAGTGGCAAGGTCAATGTCCTGATTGTGGTAAATGGAACGCACTGTCGGAGACGCAACTAAATCTGCGAAAAGGTTCCCAGGGTTCATCACGGGCTCTAAGCGTTGAATCCACAAGATTAGATAGCCTAGATATTAAGCGTGTTGAACGAAGTGGTAGTGGGCTTTCAGAGCTTGATCGTGTGTTGGGAGGGGGGCTGGTACCTGGTTCGGTTGTTTTAATTGGCGGTGACCCAGGAATTGGAAAATCCACTCTTCTTTTGAGTGTTGTTGCAAGCGTTAGCCAAAATAAACAAAGTTGCTATGTAACTGGTGAGGAATCATTAGATCAAATAGCTTTGAGGGCCTCTCGACTTGGAGTAGACGAGGCGCCAGTTCGACTCTATTCTGAGACATGTGTTGAAACTATTATTGAAACTCTTCGTGTCTCAACACCACAAGTACTTGTTATTGATTCCATTCAAACTCTTTTCAGCGAACAATTAGGTTCTGCTCCAGGATCTGTGGCGCAACTTAGAGAATGTGCAGCTCAATTAGTGCGATTTGCAAAAGACTATAATGTTGCCACGGTCCTGGTTGGTCATGTTACTAAGGAGGGCGTTCTGGCTGGCCCAAGAGTGCTTGAACATATGGTAGATACAGTGCTCTATTTTGAAAGTGATCTTGGCAGTCGATTCCGAATTTTACGCTCAGCAAAAAATAGATTTGGTGCAGCAAACGAGCTGGGATTTTTTGTTATGGGTGAAGAGGGGTTTAAGGAAGTTAAAAATCCTTCTGCTATTTTCCTTTCGCGAAGAACGGATTCTGTGCCAGGTAGTGTTACCTTAGTAACGCGTGAAAGCTCAAGATCACTATTGGTTGAGGTTCAAGCGCTTGTTGATGAAAATTTAGGAACATCTCCAAGACGTTTAGCCCAAGGCCTAGATTCTCAACGTCTTGCACTTCTATTGGCGGTATTGCATCGACATAGTGGTATAGGTCTTTCAGGCCATGATGTATTTACCAACGTAGTAGGTGGTTTAAGAGTATCGGAAACGGCAGCAGATTTAGCTGTATGTCTTGCAACTCTTTCAAGCTATAACGAAAAAGCTATACCTGCAAATATTGTTGTTTTTGGCGAGGTTGGTTTGACAGGTGAGATTAGGCCCGTGCCCTATGGTGAAGAGCGGTTAGCAGAGGCTAAAAAATACGGTTTTGAGAAAGCTATTGTCCCAGTGGCTAATATTCCGCAGAGTAAAATAGGAATGGAAATTTTTGGTGTTGAAAAATTAGGGGAAGTTTTAAATATCCTCAGCTGAGAGCGTTTTAGATTGTTGGAGCATGTCGGAGGCTGATACCTTTACTTTTCTGATGCTGTGCTCCGCAGTTTCAATAATCTCAATGGAATAATCTGCAATAGTTATATTCGTTCCTATAGTCGGAATGGTTTCAAGTAACTCAATAATCAATCCGTTTAAGGTTTTAGGGCCATTAGTTGGTAGCTCCCAGTTCATGAGGCTGTTTAATTGTCGAACATTTGCACCTGCATCTACAATGAAACAGCCGTCATCTTGTTGATCCACCTCAGGAATTGTAGGGGATGGGTCAGTACTGAGTTCACCTACAATTTCACGGACTAAGTCCTCACTTGTTATTAGACCTTGGACATCTCCATATTCATCGACAATAAATGAAAAACGTTCATTAACAGATTGAAAATTAACTAATTGTTTGTTTAGAGGTGTCCCTTCAGGAACGAAATTTGCTTCTTGAAGGTGTTTTAATAGACTCTGCGCTGTAAGTGAGCCTTCAATAAGATCTGGATAGATGCTTTTTAAACGTATGAGTCCTTCGACGTTATCAATATCTCCTCGGAAAACTGGCAGACGTGTGTACCGACTGTCCTGAATTATAGAAAGATTTGCTTCCCAGGGCTCATCCAAGTCTATACCTACGATATCTTGTCTAGGAACCATGATGTCATCTACTGTAATGTCATCAAGGTCAAGAATGCTTAGAAGCATGCGCTTATAGCGTTTAGGAAGAAGTGGGCTTGACTCGCCAACTACACTACGCAGTTCAGCGGTGCTAAGGGAGTCTTTTCGTCCATGATCGACGCGTACCCCAAGGACCCAAAGCAGCGAGTTGGCCATGAGGTTGATTAACCAAACAAATGGATAGGCAATCTTTAGAAGCGGGTAGTAAATAATCGCTGCTGGCAATGCAAGACGAGACGGATGGAGTGCTGCAATAGTTTTCGGGGCAACTTCCACAAAAATCAGCAATACAACAGTGAGGATCATAGTTCCAATGAAAATTGCAGACTCACCACCTATTCTGATAGAAATGACAGTTACTAGAGCTGCAGCCCATATATTTACAATATTGTTGCCGAGCAAGATTAGTCCCATAAGACGGTCTGGTCTCTCAAGTAATTTTTCCGCAAGTTGTGCTGGCCTATAACCCGCACGAGCTCGATGCCTCAACCGATAACGGTTCAAGCTGACCAAGGCAGTTTCCGTGCTGGCGAAGAATGCCGAAAGGATGAGAAGAACAATGAGTAGGCCAAATGATAGACCTAAAGAGGCATCGTCATTCAAAAAATCTGGTCCTCCAGTGACTAAAGATGAGATAAGAGTGGCTGAATTTTAGATACTGTGTCAAGGACTAAGTTAATTCTTTTAAAAAATATTGATATTTTTTGTATGAAATTTCCATGTTAGCCTCTTGGTTTATATGAATGATGTACATCAAATAATCTATTTTATTCAAATTTGTTATGTTTGAGACACTAACTCAGCGCCTCAGCCAGGCCCTACAGCGCGTTAAAGGGAAAGGCAGGATTACAGAGGCTAATATTAAGGATGTTGCCCGAGAAATTCGGGTAGCACTTTTGGAGGCTGACGTTGCTCTATCAGTTGCTAAATCACTGATTAAAAGGGTGCATGTAAGGGCTTTAGGAAAGGAGGTTGAGCAGAGCATTAATCCTGGTCAGGCTTTTATTAAGGTAGTGCATGATGAGATTATTGATGTTCTAGGCGCCGAAGACGTATCTATAAATAAAAGAGATTGGCCTACGATTGTTATGGTCGTAGGTTTACAAGGTGTCGGAAAAACGACCACCACTGCAAAACTAGCTCGCCACCTTTCAAAATCCGAAAATGATGTGCTGCTAGCTAGCATGGATGTTTATAGACCAGCAGCTCAAGATCAATTAAGAACGTTAGCTCACGAACTTGGAATGCATTTTTTAGAATCTAATGAAAGTGATCCAATCGCACTTGCCAGTCAAGCGCTTGAAGAAGCTAAATTAAGAGGAAGTCGGTGGTTATTTATAGATACAGCTGGTCGATTGCATTTAGACAATGTAATGATGTCGGAGATTAAAGATTTACAGAAAGTTTTTGATCCAACTGAAATACTGTATGTGGTTGATGCTATGGCTGGTCAGGATGCAGTTAATTCAGCTAAAGCATTTAACGAAACCATATCACTAACCGGGGTAGTAGTAACTAAGACTGATGGAGATGCTAGGGGCGGTGCAATCCTCTCTATAAGAGAGGTAACCGGTCTTCCTATTAAGTTTATTGGAACGGGAGAAAAACTTGATGCTATTGAAAACTTTGTGCCCAAGCGTTTTGCCTCTCGCATCCTTGGTATGGGTGATGTTGTAGGTTTAGTTGAAGATGTTGAACGTCAGGTTGATGAGAAGGCTGTCAAGAATGTTGTAGGTAAACTAAAAAGTGGTCATAGACTCAATTTAGAAGACTTTAAAAGCCAGCTAGAGCAGATTAATGGTATGGGTGGTATGGAGTCTTTATTAGATAAAATTCCTGGGCTTCCAAATATTGATAAAAACTTAGGTGGAATAGATGAAAGTTCTTTACGTCGCCAGATTGGCATAATTAACTCAATGACGCCCATGGAACGTCGGAAACCTGATTTAATTAATGGTTCCAGGAAACGTCGAATAGCCATTGGTTCAGGCTTGCCAGTGCAGGAAGTAAGTCGCTTACTTAAGCAATATCGTCAATTTGCAAAAATGATGAAGCGAGTTTCTAAGGGAGGCGTTAAGAGTCTGCTTGGAGGACTTCAGGCTGGTTCTATGCCAGGTTTTGGTGGACGTGGGTCGGGTAGACGGAAAAGCTGATGCATTTTAAGGTCATAAATAACCTACCTAGCCTTCACTTCTTTCGTGAAACCAGTAGAATGCCCACTCCGCGATCGGTTACGTTATTGTAGCCACTGCATTTTTTCAGGGTTAGGTTCGTATTATGGTCAGTATTCGGTTAGCTCGGGGCGGTGCCAAAAAACGTCCTTTTTATCATATCGTTGTAACTGATAGTCGCAATAGTCGGGATGGCCGTTACATCGAACGACTAGGGTATTTTAATCCCATGGCAACTGGCGGAGAAAAAGAGCTCAATATGGATTTAGACCGAACTGAGTACTGGATTTCACAGGGAGCTAAACCCTCAGATCGTGTGGGTAAATTGATTAAAATGCATAGAGGCAGCGAGGTCTCTTAGCACCTCAACGACTTTCAGATGGGCAGCATGAGCGAGCCGTCCAAAAAAAAAGTTTTAATGGGCTATGTTTCCAGCCTAATGGGAATAAAGGGCTGGATTAAGGTTCATTCCTACACACATCCTCGTGAAAATATAACTGAATTTAAGCATTGGATTTTAAGCTTAGATGAAGTTGAGCGACTTATAGAAGTTGATAGTGGTCGCCAACAAGGACGGACTATTGTCGCTAAACTTTGCGGAATTGACGATCCAGATGAAGCAAGGACGTTAATTGGCGCAAAAATTTATGTATACCGTGAAAATCTGCCAGCCTGTAGCCCAGGAGAGTATTACTGGACGGATCTTGAAGGTCTTGCGGTTAGGACTAAGAAAAACGAATTGCTTGGCCATGTTGAGTACTTATTTTCTACTGGGGAGCATGATGTCATGGTTGTTGTAGGTGAAGAAGAGCGAATGATTCCATTCGTACGCGAGAGGGTAATATGTGATGTTGATCTTAATTTGGGCGTGATTATCGTAGATTGGGATCCAGCCTACTAAGGATTGGGTCGATTATGTATTGCATAACAGTTGTTTCGCTTTTACCTGAGTTAGTCGAACCAGTTAGTCAAACCGGTGTGGTGGGGCGTGCATGTAATGCGGGACTGCTTTCTTTAGATATTGTCTCACCGAGAGATTTTGCTTTTGATCAACACCGTACCGTAGATGATCGTCCATATGGCGGTGGGCCTGGTATGGTGCTTAAATATGAGCCTGTCCGGGATGCCATTCGAGCGGCTAGGAAACGTAGTCCAAAGGATTGTGCCGAATTCGTTCTAAGCGCCCAAGGTCAAACGTTTGACCAAACTATTGCGCAGAAAATAGCGAATGGGAATGGTCTATTGTTAGTGGCAGGGCGTTATGAGGGAATCGACGAGAGGATAGTTCAGGCTGAAATATCTGAGGAGTTGTCTCTAGGAGATTTTGTGCTCAGTGGTGGTGAGTTAGCTGCTGCAGTTGTTATTGATGCTGTTGCAAGATTGATTCCTGGGGTACTAGGACATGAACGTTCTGCACAGGAAGACTCATACATGACCGGTCTACTAGGCCATCCTCAATATACACGTCCAGAAACGATTGATGAGCTTAAGGTTCCAGAAGTCCTAGTTGATGGTCATCATGAAGCTATTCGACTATGGCGTTTAAAACAAGCATTAGGCCGAACCTGGCTTAGGCGTCCCGATTTGTTGGAGTCCAGAGGCGTAAGCGTAGAGGAGAAAATGCTCCTTGAAGAATTCATTGAAGAACAGGACAATTAGTAAATATATCTCTATTGGTTGATGGATTTACTAGTCCAATGACTTAAAATTGAGGATTCTGGCCTTTAAGCATAATGACAGGATGATATTAGGTAGGTTAGTCTCCACCCTTTAGGACATAAGGGCAGCACTAAAAAAGGATTGAGCCATGTCGAAAATAATCGCAGAGCTTGAGCAGGCGCAGCTCAAAGATGATATTCCTGAATTTTCTCCCGGGGATACTGTCGTAGTGCAGGTCCGAGTTAAGGAAGGTAATAGAGAGCGTCTTCAAGCATATGAGGGCATAGTGATAGCCAAGCGTAATCGTGGACTAAATTCTGCCTTCACGGTTCGTAAAATATCACATGGAGAGGGTGTTGAGCGTGTATTTCAGACGCATAGTCCAACAGTTGCTGGAATATCAATTAAGCGTCGTGGTGATGTACGGCGAGCAAAGCTTTACTACTTGCGGGAGCTGAGCGGAAAGGCCGCGAGAATCAAGGAAAAACTTTAGTTTCGAGGATAATTATGCGTGGATATTTTCCGCGCCAGGTTGGCTTCTAAGACTGTTATGAGAACTTTACAACTAGTTGTAGCTGCTACTCTTATTGGGCAGTTAGCCTTTCTGACTGGTTGTGTTTCTTACGTTGGTAGTTTAGCAGCTGATACATTGTCTTCTGCAATTCTTAATCAAGATGATCCGGAAATAATTCAAGCAGGGTTACCAGCTTATTTACTGATCGTTGATGGTTTTATTGTTGAAAACCCCGACAATGCAGGGATGTTATCGGCAGGCGCGCAACTTTTTGCCTTATATGGATCACGGTTTTCAACGAGTGATGTACATGCAGGCGATATAACTAGGAAGGCTAGAAGGTATGGGCAAAGGGCAGTTTGTTTGGTTCATGAGCCAGCCTGTCAATGGCAAGGTATGGAATATGATCAGTTTGTCCTAGAGTTAGAGGGTATAGATGAAGACCAGGTTGAGTACCTTTATGCCTATGCTGTCAGTTGGCTTAGTAATCTAGAAGCTACAAGTTCAGATTGGATTGCTGTGGCAGAGTTACCTTGGGTGCAAGCTGCAATGGAGCGGGTTGTAGCATTAGATGAGGCTCATGATAATGGTGGCATACATGTCTATCTAGGAATTTTATATTCTTTACGACCGCCGGCATTGGGCGGTCAGCCTGCTTTAGCGCAAAAACATTTCGAACGTTCGATTGCCCTAACTGAAGGTTCTGACTTATCTGCAAAGGTAGAGTATGCGCGTCGTTATGCCCGAATGATATTTGATAAAGATCTCCATGATCGCTTGCTGGTAGAAGTATTAGAATCTCCAGTAGATGTACCAGGGAGAACCCTGTTTAATGTTTTGGCGCAGCGGGATGCGGAAGAGTTATTAGAATCCTCAGAGGAGTATTTCTAATGAGAGACCCAAAAAAACACTATCTTATGATTAAGCATAAATTATCTGATTGGTTGATTCGGTGGATGTTCTATCCGCTAATAATATTTGTTGCGACAGGTTTCTATACAGCAAGCTCTATTGAGATAAAGGTTGCTACTGTAGCCCCAGAAGGTTCTGGATGGATGAGTGAGATGCGTGCTGGTGCCGAACTTATTACGGATCAAACTGAGGGACGGGTTACCTTCAAGTTTTATCCCGGTGGTGTGATGGGTAATGACAGTCAGGTGTTACGAAAAATTCGTGTAGGTCAGTTACAGGGTGGAGCATTTGCGGGTGGAGGATTGGCAGAGCGATATGCTGCAATCAACTTATATAGTATTCCCCTTCTTTTCAGGTCTTTTGATGAGTTGGACTATGTCCGTGATCGAATGGATTCGAAATTAGCTGCTGGTTTAGAACGAGCTGGTTTCGTTACTTTTGGATTTGTCGAAGGTGGTTTTGCTCGAATGATGGCAAATGAACCTATTAGTATGGTTGAAGATATGCGGCGGCGAAAAGTTTGGGTTCCCGATGGTGACCAAGTGAGTTTTTTGTCAATGGAGGCATTAGGGTTGTCTCCTGTGGTATTGCCGCCTACCGACGTTCTCACGGGTTTACAGACAGGGCTATTAGATGTGGTTGCGGCTTCACCAGTTGTAGCTTTGGTTCTTCAATGGCATACAAAAATCAAGTTCGTTACTGATTTGCCTGTAGCGTATTCAATGGGTATTTTTGCCTTAGATTCTCGAGTTTTTAATAGGCTTTCCGATAAAGATAAACTGATTGTTAGAAATATTATGGAGAGCGTAAATAAGAGGCTTGATGGACAGTCGAGGGTAGATAATCAGCGAGCAAGTGAGGTTATGGAGGAACTTGGAATTAACTTTGTTCCTATCAATTCAGCTGATGTTTCAAATTGGCACAACACTATATCGCAAACCTATCCTTTGATTAGATCGCGGGATGAGATTGATGAAGAGTTCTTTGATGAATTATTAATGGTTCTCCAAGAGTACCGGGATTCCTATCCATCCCCATATTAGCTGCTCATGCCTAGCTATTAAGTTAATTGTGAAAGAACAACAGTATTTCTGGTTAGAACGTGCCGAACTATGGGGTCGTTGGTTCGAGAATATTTTACTATCCCTTTTAGTGATAGGACTCATCTCACTAGCCAGCATCCAAATAATCATGCGAAATATTATGTCTATGGGGTTCCCATGGACAGATAGCATTATTCGTTTAATGGTGCTTTGGCTGGCTCTTGCTGGTGGAATTGCTGCCAGTAGAGATAAAAAGCACATAGCTATAGATATCGTAACCCGTTCGCTCCCGCCTAATTTGAAATGGGTGGCTGATGTAATAGCTCATCTTTTTACTTCTTTGGTGACTGGAGTGATCGCTTGGCACTCATTTCGCTTTGTGCAAGATTCTTACGCTTTTGGAGATACATTGATGGTTAACTGGCCAGCATGGGTGTTCCAGTTAATTTTACCTTTTGGATTTGCAGTGATTTGTTACCGTTATTTTTTGAGGGCTCTACGAGAGATTGTACGAGTAGGTCGATGATTCTTACGGTCATTTTTTTATTTGTGGTTTTATTATTAGGAGCACCTCTTTTTTCGATAATTGCTGCCAGCGCAATGCTAGGTTTTTACCGTTCAGAAATTGATCTTTCTGTTATGGCCATAGAGTTTTTTGGTCTCTCAGAGATGCCTATTCTTGTTGCTATACCATTATTTACCTTTGCGGGGTTTATATTGAGTGAGAGCAACAGCCCTAAGCGATTAGTACGATTATCAAATGCACTGCTTGGTTGGCTACCTGGCGGACTAGCAATTATCTCTTTGATCTCATGCGCCCTATTTACTGCATTTACTGGAGCATCGGGGGTTACAATAATTGCGTTAGGTGCGCTTTTATATCCTGCGCTTTCCGAAGCTGGTTACAACGAAAGATTTAATCTGGGACTTATCACTACATCTGGTAGCCTTGGACTGTTATTTGCACCATCACTTCCTCTGATTCTTTATGGGATTGTGGCTGGCGTTTCTATAGACGATCTTTTTTTAGCAGGTATTTTCCCAGGTCTATTGATGATTATTCTTCTTGCTGTTTATAGCTATTGGAAGAATCGTCAATCACGCATTATTAGAGTAGTTTCTAGTAGAGAAATAATCTCAGCTCTTAAGGAGTCTGCTTGGGAGCTGCCATTGCCCATTCTTGTTCTAGGAGGAATCTATAGTGGGTATTTTGCAGTTTCTGAGGCTGCTGCAGTAACCGCTCTTTACGTTATCTTTGTTGAGATTATTGTGCTTAGAGAAATTGCATGGAAAGATTTACCTAGAATTACCCGTGAATCAATGGTTTTGGTTGGTGCAATACTTATGATTTTGGGAGTTTCACTGGCATCCACAAACTATATGATTGACTCTGGTGTGCCCGAAAAATTATTTGGTATTGTAGATGCATATGTCGGTGGCCAAGCATCTTTCCTATTAGCTTTGCTGGTTTTTTTGCTGATCCTTGGCGCTATTCTTGATATTTTTTCAGCAATAATTTTGGTGGTACCGTTAATACTGCCAGTAGCTTCACAATATAATGTCCATCCTGTACATCTAGGAATTGTTTTTCTTGCAACAATGGAACTTGGGTACCTTACACCACCCGTTGGACTTAATTTGTTTATTTCGAGTTTTCGTTTTGAGCGAAGTATTGCAGAAGTTTTCCGAGCTACCTTTCCGTTCTTTTTGCTGTTGCTTGTGTCGGTTTTGATTATTACCTACTGGCCTCAACTCTCTCTTTTTCTTGTAAGTTAAAGTGAGTGTAAGTATGAAATACATTTCTCATGGTGAGGCAGAAAAGGTCATTGATGTTGGAGAATATTTTGGTTTTTTTTAAAGCTTTAAAATCCCTATTTGCTGGTCTATGGCGTGTGTTAGATTCACTAAGGAAGGGGTTGCAACTTCTTCTTTTGTTAGTAATAGCTATTGTATTTTTAGCTAGTATTACTCCGGATGATTTGATAGAGCCGCGCGAAGCTGTTTTGGTTGTTTCCCCGCAAGGTGTGTTGGTGGATCAGTTATCAGGAGATGCATTTGAACGTGCTGTCGCAGAGATTCGAGGGTTGCCACTTAATGAGACTCTATTGAGAGATCTGATTGAGGTCATTCGCATTGCAAGGGACGATGAAAGAATTGAAGTGCTGGTTTTACAACTTGATGGTCTTGTAGGTAGTGGTCTAAGTAAGCTTCAAGAGCTTTCAGGCGAGATTGTTCGTTTCAAGCAAAGTGGTAAACCTGTTATTGCGGTAGGCGATTGGTTTACTCGTGACCAATACTACATTGCCGCTCACGCAGATAAGATCTACATGAATCCTATGGGCGTCATTCCTATAGATGGTTATAGTCGGTATTTACCTTATTATAAATCTGCAATTGATTCCCTCTATATTGATTTTCATGTCTGGACAGTTGGTGAATATAAGTCATTTGTAGAACCCATTACACGTGACGATATGTCCCCAGAAGATCGTGAATCAACTGAAGTGTTTCTGGGGGCGTTGTGGGATGCCTATCAGGCCGATGTTACTGCAGCAAGGCAACTTAGCGAGAATGCCTTACAAGTTTATGCTGATGATGCTACTAATTTGCTTTCACGCGCAAATGGCGATACGGCATTATTAGCGCTTAATTATGGCTTAGTAGATGAGTTGCTTACACGTGATCAGATTAGGGCGCGTATAAGAAATCTCGTGAATGAGCAGAAAACAGATAATGATGATGATTATCAGCGTATTAGCTATGAAGAATATTTAGCTGTTGTTAGAGCAGAAAAGATAATGCCACGCGCCGATAATACAGTGGCGGTAGTTGTTGCATCTGGAACAATTCTTGATGGATCACAGCCTTCGGGTAATGTTGGAGGTGATTCAACTGCAGCGATGATAAGGCGCGCGAGTGATGATCAGGATGTGAAGGCATTAGTGTTGCGAGTGGATAGCCCTGGCGGTAGTGCTTTTGCGTCAGATATTATTTTACGTGAACTTGAGGTCTTCCAGGACTCTGGAAAACCACTTGTAGTTTCAATGAGTAGTGTTGCTGCATCAGGTGGTTACTGGATATCTATGGGTGCAGATGAAATTTGGGCTACCCCTACCACTATCACAGGTTCAATTGGAGTAGGTGCTACGTTTCCAACGTTTAGCCGCGCTCTGGATCAACTTGGGATACATGTAGACGGTGTGGGTACAACTGAACTTTCAGGACAGGCAAATCCACTTCGACAACTTGGAACAGATGCATCTGAATCGATTCAGCAGATGATTGAGCATACTTACAGTGAATTTATTGGACGAGTGGCTGAGGCCCGAGGAAAAGATGTAGGGGAGGTAGATGAAATTGCACGAGGTAGAGTATGGATAGCTTCTGATGCACAAACATATGGACTAGTTGATAAATTAGGTGATTTTGAAGACGCAATAATATCTGCTGCAGAACTGGCGGGTATCGCTGAGGGAGAATATACAGTTGAGTTTATAGAAAAGGAGCTTAGTTTTGCTGAATTGATTGCTTTGGAATTTACTTTATTAACAGCGCCAGTCTCTAGGTATTTAAATATTGGTCCGCAGATACCAGAGACATTTCAAAGACTTTTAGATGTCGCTATTGAACCTTTTAGGTTTGTTGATCAGCTGAATGATCCTCGTGATCTCTATGCCTACTGTTTTTGCGAATTTAAATGAGTTTTAAATATAGTGAATTATGCGTATCGATAAGTGGTTGTGGTGTGCTAGATTTTTTAAAACTAGAAGTCTTGCAGCTAGGGCAGTGAGTATAGGTAAAGTTTATGTCAATTCGACTAAGGTCAAGCCTGCGCATAAAATTTTAGTTGGTGATTTTTTAAGGTTGTGGTCGAGAGACCTTGTTTTTGAATATGAAGTTTTAATGATTCCAAATAGGCGTGGGCCAAGCACAGAAGCATTACAGCTGTATGCAGAAAGTGAAGAGTCGATTGAACGTCGCAAACAGTACTCCAAGCGAAGATCCTCAGAATTAATCTTTAATCCCCCTACACTAGGCCGACCTGATAAGAAGACTCGGCGCTTATTACTTCAAAAACGCCATGACTAGACCGTCATCGAATGGCGTACACTTTTTTGATCAATACTAGTTGATCAGTTTTTCCATTTCTGAGGTGTATTTACAGTAATCACAATTGAAACTTGCAGAAGGAATTTTCTCGCTATTCAAACACTTGTAGATATCAGCTATTGTCTTTTCTACCCAATCATCAGAGCCTTTATACGCAATTAAAGTAGTATCAAATTGGATGGTATCTTCAAATTTCAGTAGTCCAGCTTTTCCATTGCAGTAGACAAAATAACCAGTATCAGATACAGAAAGACCATTACGTCTTAACAACCATTGATAAATTTCCATTTGTCTTTTGTAACCAGCATGCCATGGCTGATCTAATTCAGTAATTCGATCTTTTTTAGCTGTCGCTTTGTAATCAACGACTGAATATTGGTGATTCTCGTTAATCCATAGATCGTCTATTGCTCCAAAAATAAGCAAATTAAATTTTTCATATAAGAATTGAACCCCTTTAAAATTATTACGCCATTCATCGAGTTTTTCATGTGGAACTGGATGGCTATCAAGGCCGTATTTTTCTTGAATCGGATGCCTTTTCTCATCTTTTCGGTAATGATCAAATTCTGTTTTTAACAGTGTATCGACAGCATTGTTTAGATTAAATGGAAATCCTGGTGGTCGATCCAGGCCTAGTCTTCGGTCTATATAAAAGCAACGATGACACCGTATATATAAATCAATTCGACTTCGACTTAATTTAAAAGGTTTGTCAGACCCAGGTTTATAAAGGTTTTTTGTGCGTCTACCTCGATAATACTTAGACATTAACGAGTTTTCCTATATTAAAAATATACTTAAAGGATTTAAATCTTGAGAATTAGTTTGATTGTGAGATTTTTTCAGAGACGAAGGATTAATTTTTGGGAAAATCATGATAAAGAAGACTGCATCTTGTTGGTGATAACTCAACCCAGTTTTTAGCTGTATACCGGATTGCCACGATACCTGTTGTAGGTAAATTATCTAAATGAAAATCAGGTAATAATTTGTTAGATAGTAAAGTAAGCCCAGGATTATGACCAACGATAAATAATTCTGAAGTGCTGCTCTCTTGTTTTTTAATTAAGCTTAGAATATCACTAGGTATTGCGAGATATAGCTGAGGCTCTATTTTTAAAATATCAGGTGATAACCCAAGATTTTCTATAAATATTTTTGATGTAGAAACCGCTCGATTCGCACTACTAGATAACAAGATTTTTGGCGATATATCTTTTTTTAGTAGCCTTAAGGCTATCTCAGATATGTCTTTTTCGCCACGTTTTGATAGGCCTCTATCATGGTCTGCATCGTGTATATTATCGCCATCAGATTTTGCGTGACGAAGTAGAACCAATGTCTTCATGGTTGTTTCAGATAGCTGGTTTTAAAGAAGCCCTGCTTCCAATTGAGCGGTTTCTGACATCATTGACTGGTTCCATGGTGGGTCAAACACTAACTCAACATTAGCCTCTCGAATGTTTGGAACTATCTCTATTTTTTCTTTTACATCTTGCATTAAGATGTCTCCCATTCCGCATCCTGGTGCAGTTAACGTCATTTCGACTTTTGCCATATATTCGTTCGATTCTACAGTCTGAATTTCGCAGCTATATATCAGTCCAAGATCAACTACATTGATAGGAATTTCAGGGTCATAGCAAGTTTTTAGCTGTTCCCAAACCACCTTCTCAATTTCTTTTGTCGTTGGATTGACTGGAACGTTTGGAGGTTCTATAGGCTCTTTACCAATTGCATCAGCATCGACTCCAGCGATTCGAAAAAGATTACCTTCAATGTATACAGAGAAGCTTCCACCAAGTGCTTGAGTAAGAAAACCAGATACTCCCTCTGATAATCTAACCTCATCACCAGATGGAATTATCACTGCATCACAATCTCTTGAAAAGGTTATTGGCTCATTAGGGGGATAGTGCATTATTCATTCCGTTGAGATTTTATCATCAGATCCGACTATCGCATTTTTTAGAGCATGCCAGGCGAGTGTTGCACATTTAACCCGAGTTGGATATTCACGTACCCCAGAAAGTGCAGTAAGTTTATCTAAAGTATCCAAGTTGCTAGCGACAGTAGTTGGGTCACCTGTGAGCATTTCATGAACATACTCGAAAAGAGCATCAATTTCTTCAAACGAGCTGCCCTTGGCTTTCTCTGTCATCAGAGATGACGATGCAACAGAAATTGCACAACCTGTACCTTTGAAACTGATATCTTGGATTTTTTTGTTTTCCATCTTTACATACAAAGTCATTCTATCGCCGCATAAGGGGTTCACACCCTCAATAATCTTATCGGGGTTTTGCAGTTCACCAAAATTTCTTGGGTGGCGATTGTGGTCGAGAATTACTTCTCTGTAGAGCTCTCTAAGATCATTCATTTAAATAGTTCCATGGATTCTTTAAGTCCGAGAATGAATCGATCAATATCTTCAATGTTGTTGTAAAGTGCAAAGGAGGCGCGACCGGTTGCTGGGATTCCAAAGTGATCCATTACTGGCATGGCACAATGATGCCCAGTGCGAATAGCAATTCCATCCTGATCTAGAATTGTGCCGAGATCATGTGCGTGAATATCCCCGAGCATAAATGATAATACGCTAGCTTTTTTGTTAGCTGTGCCAATAATTCGGCTACCTGGTAATTCGAGAAACTTTTCTGTTGCATAGTTAAGTAAATCAGCCTCATATCTTGAGAGCGCATCAAAATCAATGGAGTTGAGATAGTCGACTGTGGCCCCTAGTCCTACAGCTCCAGTTATATTTGGAGTGCCTGCTTCAAATTTACAGGGCAATTCGTTATAGGTTGTTTTCTCAAATGAGACAGTCAGAATCATTTCGCCTCCTCCTTGATAGGGAGGCATGTCATTAAGCAATGCTTTTTTACCATAAAGTACACCGATTCCACTTGGGCCATACATTTTATGTCCTGAAAAAGCATAGAAGTCACAGTCCATAGCCTGTACATCAATTTTGATATGAGGTACTGATTGTGCGCCATCGACTACAACTAAGGCGCCAACTTTATGTGCTGTACTGATAATGTGTTCTATTGGGTTTATAGTCCCAAGTGCATTAGATACATGCCCAACTGCCACTATTTTGGTTTTATCTGTTAGAAGCCTAGTGTATTCATTTAAGTCCAGTTCACCATTAGAATTAATAGGTACTGCACGCAGCTTAGCCCCGGTTTTTTCACATGCTAATTGCCATGGAACTATATTAGAGTGGTGTTCCATCCATGTGACGAGAACTTCATCATCAGGTGTAAGAATTTTTTCTCCAAGACTAGAGGCAACAAGGTTGATGGACTCAGTAGTTCCCCGAGTAAACACTATTTCTTCATGGTACTGAGCATTAATGAAAGCTCGAACTTTTTCTCTGGAGCCTTCATAAGCTTCCGTAGATCGTTGACTAAGCTGATGAACACCCCGATGCACATTAGAATGATTTTGCTCATCTTGTGTAACCATGGCATCAATTACAGATTGAGGTCGCTGAGCTGAGGCTGCACTATCCAGATAAACGAGTGGTTTCCCATTTACATTTTGGTGTAAGGCAGGAAAGTCATTCCTTAGTGATGAAATATCTTTAAGGTTTGATAAGTTTAGTAGTTCAGCTGCTGATGTCACAGTAGCCCTCCCCAGTTTTGGTAGTCTGGCAGTTCTCCTGCAATGCTTGATGCAGCACGTTTTCGAACTTCTGGGACCTCGATGCGCTGAAGAATTGTATTTGCAAATGCAAACGTTAGTAGTCCCTTAGCTGTGGTTTTATTAACCCCTCTAGAGCAGAGATAAAATAACTGTTCTAAGTCCAGTTCACCTACAGTTGTACCATGGGAGCACTTAACGTCATCGGTGTATATTTCAAGTTCTGGTTTTGCATCAATCTCACCATGCTCTGAAAGTAATAAATTATCACTAGATTGTTGGGCATCTGCGCCCTGAGCATCGCGATGAACCACGACTTTTCCCTTGAAAACCCCACGACCATGCTCTCCAATTATTCCTCGAAATGATTCTTGACTGGTTGTGCTGGGTGCTGAATGTTCAATAAGTGTATGGTTATCTATATGTTGACCGTTCATAGCAAGAAAGACACCATCTATTGAACAAGCAGCTCCTGGTTCTGCTAAATCTATATGCACATCATTACGAACAAGTTTGCCTCCTAAATCTACATAACCAAGTTTAAGCTCAGCATTGTTACTTAGCCTGCTTTTTAATAGCTCTGTATGAAATTGTTCATGATGATATTCCTGGAAACGGTAAAGTTTTAGAAGAGAGCCTTTATTCTGATTAATCAGGGTTACAGAGTTTGTCCAACTAGGTTCTGGATTAGAACCAATATAGTGTTGGACAATCGTTAACTCGCTTTCAGTTCCAATATCTATAGCTATTTTTGGCTGTATAGCTGTTGGCTCAGTTCCTGAGTTGATATGAATCAAGTGCAAAGGTTTTGTTATTTGTATTCCCTCGTCAAGCATGATTAATGTTTCATGTTGTGAAAAAGCGGTATTGAGTGCAGCTAAAGGATAATCTTTGAAAAGTTCCTTTCCTTGAAGGACATCAATGCTTTTATAAGATTCAGTTTTTTTCGAAATGCTGAGACCATTAAACTCATTTGGAAACGTATTATTAGTGGAAAGTTTTCCATTTATAAAAACTAACCGTAAGGCCTTTGAGTCCAGGATAGATTTTTCAATTTCCTGTGTAGCTTTTTTTTCTTGTTGTGAGTTGATTGGTTGAGGAGAAGGGTCAAATCCCCCAGAAACGATAGGTTTTAAATCGGTATAACGCCAACTTTCGTGTTTACGAGAAGGGAAGCCAGTTTCATGAAACGATACCATCGCTTCATTACGGAGTGATCGTGATGCAGCTGAAATGTCAGACTGATCTAGAGAAGCATCAAAAACCTCTTGTAGGTTTATTGTACTCACTTGTTTTCAGTCTCTATTTTTACCCAGTCATAGCCTCTTTCATCGAGAGTATTTGCAAGCTCTTTATTGCCTGATTTGACGACTCGACCATCATAGAGAACGTGTACGTAATCTGGTACAACTAATTCTAAGAGGCGTTGATAATGCGTTATAAGAATAGTTGCTCGTTCGGGACTTCGAAGAGTGTTTATGCCAGTTGCAACAACCTTTAAAGCATCAACATCTAACCCAGAATCTGTTTCATCGAGTACAGCTAGTTGAGGTTCTAGCATCAACATCTGTAAGATTTCATTACGTTTTTTTTCTCCCCCAGAAAAGCCTTCATTAACACTTCTATTTAAAAAATCTGTTGATATCTGCATGAGCTCCATTTTGTCTTTGATTAGCTTCATGAATTCAAAGGCGTCTACTTCTTGTTCTCCGTTTACAGCACGTTTTGCATTTAGTGCTGCTTTTAGTAAGTAGGCATTATTTACTCCTGGGATTTCAACCGGATATTGAAATCCTAAAAAAAGACCCTCTCGAGCCCGTTCTTCAGGTTCTAAACTGAGGAGATCAGAGCCTTTAAATTGTATCGAACCGCTTGTGACCTCAAACTTATCTCGGCCTGCTAATACCTGCGCAAGAGTGCTTTTACCGGATCCATTAGGCCCCATTATTGCGTGTAATTCTCCAGGGGCTACATCTAAATTTAGACCATTGAGTATCGTTCGATCCTCAACCTCTACATGCAAGTCACTTACTTGCAGTAAATTTGTATTGTTCATTATTAACCTACTGCGCCTTCTAGGCTGACATTTAGTAATGCTTGGGCTTCAACGGCAAACTCCATTGGGAGCTTTTTAAACACGTCTCGACAGAATCCATTTACGATCATATTGACGGTGTCTTCCTCTGAAAGTCCTCGTTGACGACAGTAGAACAGTTGGTCGTCACTAATTTTTGATGTGGTGGCTTCATGCTCAATCTGAGCATTGCGATTGCGAGATTCTACGGCGGGGAAGGTATGAGCCCCACACTGATCGCCAATTAACAAAGAGTCACATTGTGTGTAATTTCGAGCACCATGAGCTGTCGGCATTATACGAACAAGCCCCCTATAGGAATTTTCTGCATTTCCTGCAGAAATGCCTTTTGAAATAATAGTGCTGCGAGTATTAGCTCCAATATGGATCATCTTTGTGCCAGTATCTGCTTGCTGGTAATTATTAGCGAGAGCAACGGAATAAAATTCCCCAATTGAATTTTCTCCTCGAAGAACGCAGCTTGGGTATTTCCATGTAAT
>DJLG01000036.1 GCA_002434915.1 Proteobacteria bacterium UBA6522 | reverse complement strand
TCCTGAGGTTTCCGTTGAGGATGCCACGCCTGATGCAGGTGCTGCTTCAAAACCAAAGCCTGCTAAGGCAGTTAAAAAGTCTTCGAAAAAAACCACAAAAGCGTCGTCAAAAGCTAAAGCTCAGGATGATGTTTAGGTTTCGGATAGCGTGAGTAGATAGAGGATCTAGTAATGACGATAACAGCGGGATTAGTTAAAGAGCTTCGTGAGCGTACCGGCGCTGGAATGATGGATTGTAAAAGAGCACTTACCGAAGTGGATGGCGACATTGAACGGGGAGCAGAACTATTACGCAAATCAGGTCAAGCTAAAGCGGACAAAAAAGCTTCTCGAGTTGCGGCTGAAGGCCTTGTGGTACTCAAAGGAGACGATAGTGGAGCTCGCCATGTCATATTAGAAGTTAATTCAGAGACTGATTTTGTCGCTAAAGATCATAATTTCAAACACTTTGCAGATACGGTAGCTAAGGCAGCGCTTATTGAGCCTTCACCGGCTAATTTGGATGAACTTATGGCACTGGAAGTGGATGGGGAAACTCTTGAGAAACTGCGACTTGAGCTGGTTACTAAGATTGGAGAGAACATTTCTGTTCGGCGATTTTTTGTATTAGATGCTGATGGGCTGGTTGGTTCATACAGTCATATGGGTCGAATAGGTGTATTAGTTGAGCTAGATGGAGGAGTCATAGAGCTCGCAAGAGATATAGCAATGCAGATAGCTGCGAGAGCTCCACAGTGCATAAGTGCTGATGATATGCCTGAAGAAGAGCTTGCCAAGGAACGTGAAATCTTGGTTGCTCAGGCCTTGGGAGAAGGGAAACCCCCAGAAATAGTAGAGAAAATGGTCGAAGGCCGTTTACGAAAACACCTTGATGAGGTAACACTGCTTGGGCAACAATTTGTTAAAGATCCTGACCAAAAAATTAGTGATTTGTTGGCACAGAGTCAGGCAAAAGTTGTTAGGTTTATGCGTTATGAGGTAGGTGAAGGAATTGAAAAAAAGAAAGATGATTTTGTGCAAGAGGTGATGGCGCAAGCATCTCAAGGCAGTTGACTCTTCTAGCCTACACAAGTTGTCTTGATTAAGTGGCTCTATAAAATTAATAAGTTGAGGATGCATGGGGAAAAGAGTTGCCATTTATAAAAGAATTCTCCTGAAGATCAGTGGTGAAGGACTTCTAGGCTCTGCTGGTTATGGTATTGATCCTATCGTTATTAAACAAATAGCAGATGAGATCAATGAAGTTGTTGAGCTAGGTGTTCAGGTTGGTCTAGTGCTTGGAGGAGGCAATATCTTTCGTGGTGCTGGTCTTGCCGAAGCAGGAATGGACCGTGTGACTGGTGATCATATGGGTATGTTAGCTACCGTTATAAACGCCCTAGCTTTGCAGGATTCATTGGAACAGAATGGCACCAATGTCCGAGTTATGTCCGCACTGAAAATTCATGACGTGTGTGAAGATTATATTCGTCGTCGAGCTATTCGCCATCTTGAAAAGGGTCGGGTGGTGATTTTTGCTGCGGGTACCGGCAATCCATTTTTTACTACTGACACAGCAGCTAGTCTTCGCGCCATAGAAGTTGGAGCAGATCTTTTAATCAAGGCTACAAAAGTGGATGGCATCTATTCCGCAGACCCAGTTATAGATTCTGAAGCAATTCATTACCCGGAATTAACTTTTGATTATGTGCTTATGGAAAAGCTTAATGTTATGGATGCAACTGCAATCGTGATGTGCAGGGATAATAACCTTCCTCTTGTTGTATTTAATTTGAATAATCAAGGCGATTTAGTCCGACTAGTTTGTGGAGATGAATTGGGCACCTCAGTTAATAATATCGAAGAACCTTCAGAGAAAAATAATGATTGATGAGCTTAAAAGAGACGGAGAGATTCGAATGCAAAAGAGCGTTGAAGCTCTCAAGGAGGAATTGTTAAGGCTTCGTACTGGGCGTGCACATACTGGGTTGCTCGAGCACATTATGATTGATTACTACGGTTCTCAGGTTCCTATCTCTCAAGCCGCAACAGTTTCTGTAGAGGATGCACGTACACTGCTTGTTTCGCCTTGGGAGAAGCAGATGGTACCAGTTGTTGAGAAGGCTATATTTTCTTCTGATCTTGGATTAACCCCAGTTACCGCTGGAAACGCAATTCGTGTGCCTTTACCGCTCATGACTGAGGAGCGCCGTAAGGATATGATAAGAGTTGTACGTGGAGAAACTGAGGCAGGTCGTATATCTGTACGAAATATTCGTCGCGATATCCTTAATGATGTCAAGGATCTTCTAAAAGAAAAAATGATTACATTGGACGATGAACATAGAGCGCAAGAAGAGGTGCAGAAACTTACTGATGATCACATAGCACAAATGGAAAAACTGCTGGAGGAAAAAGAAAAGGAAATGATGGAGTTCTGATGGCAAAAGTGATGCAAGAAAATGTTTTTGGCGCCACCCCAAATCACTTGGCTGTCATTATGGATGGTAATGGTCGCTGGGCTAAGCTGCGAGGATTACCTCGACAGGCAGGACATCGTGCTGGCATCAAACCAGTAAGAGCGCTGATTGAATATTGCGCTAAGGAAGGCGTCAATTTTCTTACGCTGTTTGTGTTTTCCAGTGAGAACTGGAAACGCCCTAGTGGAGAGGTTAGAGGGCTAATGTCTTTATTTATGGAGTCCTTGAATAAAGAAGTAGCTGAGCTAGCTGAAAATGATATCCAGCTCAATTTTATTGGTAAAACTGATCTCTTGAATTCGGCTCTTCAAGAAACGATTCGTGCAGCTGAGGTTCGTACTAGAAATAATCAGGGCATGAAACTTACGCTAGCAGTAGCTTATGGAGGACGAGCAGATTTAGTAAATGCTGCAAAGCGGCTTGCAAAAAAAGTTTCGACCGGATCCCTTACATCTGATCAGATTGATGAGAAAGTTTTTGTTGAGGAATTAATGATGGGGCAGCTTCCAGATGTTGATCTTTTGATACGTACTGGAGAAGAACATCGAATAAGCAACTTTTTATTATGGAGTCTTGCTTATAGTGAGCTTTATTTTTTAGATGTTTTATGGCCTGATTTTAAAATTGAGGAACTAAAAAAAGCGTTTGACTCTTATGCTAGTCGTCAGAGAAGGTTTGGGCGTACTGCAGAGCAAGTAGAGGCTTCAAATTGCTAATAACTCGACTGATTACAGCAGTTATTTTGGCAGGCGGAATTACCACGACAGTTTTATTTTTTCCAACATGGGTTGTGAGTTGGGTCATAGCTTTATTTTGGTTAGGGGGTGCGTGGGAGTGGACTGGTTTGGTGCGACTTCAGGGAGCTTCGCGGGTTTTTTATATGGTTGGTATGGCAGCTCTTATGTTTTTGATGGCTTTTGGAGGTATTGCACAGGGTTGGACTTATCCAATCACAGTTATTAGTGTCGGTTGGTGGATGCTTTCATGTATGGTCTTATTCAGATTGCCTCGCCATATCCCTCTTGCTCTAGTAGGGGCTGCTGGTCCTCTTGTTCTGATACCCTCTTGGTTTCTTTTGAGCCGTTTTCACCAAGGGTTTATTGAGGGTCCTCAATTAATAATGAGTTTGCTTCTCATTGTTTGGGCAGCTGATGTGGGCGCTTACCTGATTGGGAGTTTTTGCGGAAAAGTTAAACTAGCGCCAAGAGTGAGTCCTGGAAAAACTTGGGAGGGTTTCATTGGGGGAATAGCTTTTGCTGGGCTAGTATCTTTTGGGATAAGCATCATGCTTAATGTGCCGAAAAGTTTGTTCGTAGCCATTGGTGTCGCTACAGCAATGAGTTCAGTGCTTGGTGATCTCACTATCAGCTTCTTAAAGCGTAATGTAAACATTAAGGATAGTGGACGTCTTTTGCCAGGCCATGGGGGGATTCTAGATAGAATTGATAGCCTTACAGCTGCTACTCCAATATTTTCTCTTGGTATATATGTCTCAGGACTTCATTTATAGAAGCATATAGCTCATCTGGGACTTCATATGACCAGATTTAAAATGCCTATATTAGGTTGGGGGGTTCCCCAAAGGTAAAATACTCAGCGATAATATGCCCTTCAGACAAGGGCTAGTCTAAAATGAGGTCAAGATGACCGAAATTATCTCTGCAATTTTAGCATTCATAATTGCTATTGGAGTACTTGTGTCCGTGCATGAGTATGGACATTTTTGGGTCGCGCGAAAATTAGGGTTTAAGGTTCTTAGGTTTTCTGTTGGCTTTGGTAGCCCTTTGTTGCGTTGGCAGGGCCGTACAGTAAAGTATCCTGCAAATTCTGCCGAGATTGGAGGTTCTGATTCAGTAATAGATTCTGAAGGCCCTGAATATTGGCTGTCTAGCATTCCTCTTGGCGGTTATGTGAAGTTGCTCGATGAGAGGGAAGGACCCGTGCCATTAGCTGAACAGCATCTCGCTTTTAATCGGCGACCTATCTCCCATCGTATTGCGGTTTTATTTGCTGGACCCGGGTTTAATTTTTTATTCGCTATCTTTGCTTATTGGCTCATGTTTGTTAGTGGAGTGCCAGGGACTAAAGCAATAGTTGGAACTGTTACAGCTGGATCGGTGGCGGAACAGGTTGGCATGATGCCAAATGATGAGATCTTGACTGTTGGCGGTCGTCCAGCTCAAACCTGGGATACTGCAGTGTTAGCAATCCTGGATGAATTGTTACGAGATGGGTTGATTGATATCACTGTGCAAGATGATCAGGGTGTTTCACGTGATTTAGAGTTGGATGTACGAGGGCGAGAAGCTGAATTAACGGAACCTGAGGCGCTATGGGTAGGGCTTGGGTTTGAGCCTGGGCCAATTTTGCCGCCTGTTATGGATGAGATCAGTAACGGTGGAGCAGCTGAACAGGCAGGCTTCCTTTCAGGGGATCAGGTTGTCTCAGTAGAAGGAGAGGAAATTAGTAGCTGGTTTGGTTGGGTAGAATACATACGTGAGAGGCCTGGTGAAAAGGTTATGGTCGTAATTGATCGGAATGGTTATCAACGCTCAATGGAGCTGACTATAGGGTTTGCACAAGATGGTAGTCAGTCAATTGGACGGATAGGCGCAGGGATGGATACTAACCTTGCGCAGGAAATTTATGGGCAAGCCATAGTAGAACAACGTTTTGGCCTTCTCGAGGCTTTGCCAAAGGGTGCTATAAAGACTTGGGAAATGAGTGTTCTTACAGTTCGTATGTTTGCGAGAATGTTTACGGGAGATGTCTCTGTTAGAAATATTAGTGGGCCATTAAATATTGCTACCATTGCAGGTGATAGTGCACGTGCTGGGTTTACGGCCTTTCTCGGCTTTATGGCTATAGTCAGCATAAGTCTGGGAGTTTTAAATTTGTTGCCAGTGCCCTTGCTGGATGGTGGCCAAATAGTGTACCAACTAGTAGAACTAATTAAGGGATCACCTGTTTCAGAACGTGCTATGTTGATAGGACAGCAAGTAGGAGTTTTCTTGCTATTTATTCTGATGAGTTTTGCCTTTTATAACGATATAACCAGGATGTTCAGTTGATCTTGCTTTGCCGAAAATTTAGTAGCGTTATATTTGTGTTTTTATTGCTATTGACTCACATAGCATATTCGCAAACAGATGACTCTTGGGTTGTACGTAATTTCCAGGTAGAAGGTGCTCAAAGAATCTCAGAAGGAACTATATATAACTACCTTCCAATCAATATTGGCGACACCCTGACACCTCAACGTATTCAGGAAGCTATAAGGGCTATTTATACAACTAGTTTTTTTGCTGATGTAGAGTTTCGCCGTAGTGGTAATACTCTAATTATCGCGGTTTTAGAGCGACCAACTATTGAAGAATTCACGTTTGATGGCAATGAGGAAATTGAGACTGATCAACTTGTAGATAACTTGCGTCGCTTTGGTCTGACTCGTGGAAAGGTTTTTGATCAAACCATTCTTGATCAAGTAACCCAGGGTCTAACAGAGCAATACTTCACGCGTGGACGCTATGCAGTGCAAGTTGAATCAACGGTTGAGGATATTGGTGATAATCGAGTTCGCGTTGATATACAAATAGAAGAAGGTGAGCGTGCCAGAATTCGACAAATTAATGTTGTAGGTAATACCAGTTTTGATGACGAAGAAATTACTAATGATTTTACGTCTAGTACTGGCAATTGGTTGTCTTGGTTTAGAAATGATAATAGGTATGGAAAGGTTGAATTGGAAGGGGACTTAGAGACTCTTGTTGCTTTCTACATGGATCGAGGTTTTGCAGATTTTAGATATGACAGTGTTCAGGTAGCAATTTCTCCTGATAACTCAGATATATTTATTACTATAAATATTACGGAAGGAGATAGATACACTATTTCAGACATTAACATTACTGGTGACCTTATCCTGCCAGTAGAGGAGCTTCGAGCTAATATTCAGGCAAATCCTGGCGAGATGTTTTCTCAACAGCTCCTTACAGCAAGTGAGGCGGGCATCAGAAATAGGCTAGGGTTAGACGGCTATGCTTTTGCCGATGTTCGGGCGATTCCTAATTTGAATGAAGAGACTCTAGAGGCTGAAATTACATTTTTTGTTGAACCAAAGAATCGCGTTTATGTCCGTCGTATAAATTTTAATGGTGCCGATAATGTTAACGATGATGTTTTTCGTCGTGAAATGCGCCAGCTTGAAGGGTCCTACCTTTCTAATGCTCTTGTGGAACGTTCACGGGTACGTATTCAGAGACTAGCCTATGTCGACACCGTGGACTTTGAAACGGTGCCGGTGCCAGGGACCACTGACATTGTTGACCTAGATTTTGAAATTGAAGAAGGGCTGCCAGGCCAATTTGGTGGTGGAATAGGGTTTTCCAAATATTTTGGGGCTACGCTGAATGGTAATTTTACTCACTCTAACTTTATGGGGACTGGAAACCGTGTTGGATTGACGTTAAATGGAGGTGAATACTATAAGCAGGCTATGATCGATTATACAGATCCCTATCTGACGGTAGATGGCCTGTCGAGGCAGCTCTCTGTAAATTGGCAAGATATAAAGCAATTTACTCAGGCCGCATCTGATTTTTCCACGGAGACCGTCACATTAGCCTCTACATGGTCTTACCCTATAACTGAATACCAGTTCATTTCGTTTGGTTTATCCTATTCTCTGTCGGAGCTTGCGACTAACTGGTATAGCTCAAAGCAGGCTAATGATTGGGTTAAAGCCCATGGTAATGCGGTTCCTGAGGCTGGATCAGAGTTTTACATGACCTCCCTAGCCACATGGGATCTTAATATGGGATGGCTATATGATTCCCGGAATCGGGTAATTTTCCCTACAAGTGGTACTCGTGCAGCTGTAAATCTTAGTGGCACTATTCCTGGCAGTGAGATTGAGTATTATGTTGCCTCTCTTGCCTTCACAAAATTTCTTCCGATTTATGGCGATTGGCTGTTCCGGTTTAATTCCACTACATCATATGGTGATGCCTATGGTGATACCACAAAATCCTTACCACCATTTCGTAATTTCTACGGTGGTGGTCCTGGAACTGTGCGCGGTTATAGGGAGAGCTATATGGGGCCAAGAGACTCTTGGAACAATCCGTATGGTGGTAACATGTTGATTGCAAATCAGTTTGAGATTATCGTACCAATTCCTGAAGATTTTCGAAATTCTGCACGGGTGTCCTTGTTTTATGATGTAGGTGGAGTATTTTCTACTGGTGGGGTTGAGTTTCTTGACCGTTTGGGTGATCCCCTATCTTGGGATTATAGTTCTGATGCCTTGAAACATTCAGTTGGTATCGGGGTAGAATGGCTTGCTCCGGTAGGGCTGTTACAATTCAGTATAGCTCACCCGCTTAATGCTTTGGAAGAAACCACACGTAGGTATAGGGATAGGACAGAGGTATTTCAGTTTACAGTTGGAAACGCTTTTTAAAAATCAGTTAGGGATTAAGACATGAGGATGCAGTTGAGATCGGGGATAACGATGAAGATTGGATTATTAGTGGTCGCTCTATTTATGGCGCTTAACGTGAGTGCACAGGTAGATGGTCTGAAAATTGGCGTGATAAATAGCGCCCGATTAGGAGACCAAGCACCACAGACTCAGGCAGTACTTGCTGAGTTACAAGATGAATTTGCGCCACGTCAGCAAGAAATTGAAGCAACACAGCAAGCTTTGCAGGAAAAGCAAGAAACTTATGAGAGAGATGCGGCCGTAATGGGTGAGGCTGAGCGCCTTAGACTTGAACGGGAAATCAGAGAAGAAGCGCGCGATTGGCAACGAGAGCAAGATGAATATGTTGAAGATCTTAATATTCGTCGTAACGAGGCTTTAGGTGCTCTTCAGGCTTTTTTGCTGCAGGAAGTGCAAATTTTTGCTCGAGATGCTGGGTACGATCTCGTAGTTGGTGAGGCTTTATACTTCAGCCCCGCTGTTGATATTACAGATGAGGTACTTCTTGGCCTTCAGACCGCTTTTGAGGGCAATGATGGGGGACCCTAAACTTGGATGGGTCACCCAAACTATAGTTTTAGCGTTTAAATAGTTATGCCCACCACCTTAGGTGAGCTTGCTGATCGGTTTGACTGCAAAATTCGCGGTAACCCTGAGATCATTATAGACTCCGTTGGGACGTTGTTAGGTGCCACTCCTAATGCTATAAGTTTTCTTTCTAATCCAGCGTATATTAAGCAGCTTAAGACTACGAGAGCTGGTGCTGTAATTTTGGAAGAGCGTCACCAGGATCTTTGTCCGGTACCTGCGTTAGTCGCTATTAATCCCTATGCAGTATATGCAAGAGTAGCGGATTTTTTGCACACCCCTAAGGTTGTAATTGATCCATATATTCATCCAACTGCGTGCATATCTGAAGATGCGAAAGTGGCTGATTCTTCTAGAATAAGTGCTCATGCAGTTATTGGTCCAGGAGCCGAAATAGGGGAGTCTGTAGTTATTAGCGAAGGGTGCATTGTCGGTGCGAAAGTCACAATCGGGTCTAAGACGAGATTAGCCCCACATGTAGTTTTGATGTCAGGAGTAGAAGTAGGTAAGCGATGTATTTTCCACTCAGGTGTGGTTTGTGGTAGTGATGGGTTTGGTTTTGCTCATGAGGATGAGTCATGGATTAAGGTTCCGCAGCTAGGTGGTATTGTAATTGGGGATGATGTTGAAATTGGAGCGAATACTACAGTTGACCGGGGAACCATTGAAAATACAGTTATTGAAGATGGGGTGAAACTGGATAATCTAATCCAAATTGGACATAACGTGCATATTGGGGCTCATACTGTAATGGCGGCTTTGTGCGGTATTGCTGGTAGCACTGTTATCGGTAAGAGATGTATGTTTGGTGGGGCTGTGGTCGCAGTAGGCCATCTCACAATTTGTGATGATGCTGTTTTTACTTTTCATAGCACGATTCTTAAATCTATAACAGAACCGGGCACATATTCTGGTGCTTTATCGGTTGATAAATCACCACGTTGGCGGAGGAATGCTGCTCGATTTAAAACTTTGGACAGTCTGATCCGCTTTGGACGTGGAACCCTCGAGAAAGAAACGGATGAGTGAGGAGTACTGTATCGATTTGGAAGGAATCGAGATGCGGATTCCACACCGGAGTCCATTTCTTCTCATTGATGGTATTGTAAGTTGTACTGCCGGTGAGTCTGTTGTAGCAGCAAAGAATGTTGCTATAGAAGAGCCTTATTTTCCTGGCCACTTCCCTGGGAATCCTGTCATGCCAGGTGTTTTAATTGTTGAAGCTATGGCTCAAGCAGCTGGTGTGCTGGTATGGGAAACATTGGGTAATGCAGATAAAAACTTTACTCTTTACCTTGTTTCTATTGAAGAGTCTCGTTTTAAACATCTAGTTTGCCCCGGAGACCGTTTGCTTATAACTGTAAAGTTGGTTTCAAATCGGCTTAATTTCTGGAGTTTCGATGCTTTAGCGCAAGTTGATAGTCGTGATGTGGCGCAGTCTAAGTTTCGAGTTCTAGCAAATATAGATGTTCCAAAGACTCCAGGTGAAAGTCTATGATTCACGATCTAGCAGTAATTTCGCCAAGTGCACGAGTACATGAGGATGTATCGATAGGTCCCTATTCAATAGTTGGGGATGATGTTGAAATAGGTTCTGGAAGTCGTATTGAGTCCCATGTTGTTTTGAAGGGCCCATGTATTATTGGTCAAGATAACCACATTTTTCAGTTTGCATCTATCGGTGATGATCCACAGGATAAAAAATATGGCGGAGAGCCGACTAGGCTAGTGATTGGTGACCGGAATACTATTCGAGAATACTGCACTATTAATCGCGGTACGGTACAGGATAGAGAAGAGACTCGTGTAGGGAACGATAACTGGATAATGAGTTATGTCCACATAGCACATGACTGTGTTATAGGGGATAACATCATATTTGCAAATAACACCACTTTAGGTGGGCATGTAAAAATTGATGATTGGGCGATTCTTGGTGGTTTTACGGCGGTTCATCAGTTCTGTCACATTGGAAAGCATTCTTTTACTGGTATTTATACTGGGGTGACTAAGGATGTGCCAGCGTATGTATTGGCTTCCGGAAGTCCAGCTGTTCCGAGGGGAATTAACATAGAGGGACTTAAACGCCGCGGGTTTACTGCTGACCAGATAAGCAATATACGAGAAGCTTATCGTATTTTATATCGACAAGACTTAAAGCTGGAAGACGCGGTAAAAAAACTCAAAAAAAGCGCTAAAACTCAGGAAGAATTACTAGTGCTACTTGAATCTGTGCGCGCAAGTTCTCGTGGAATCATTCGCTAATGACTTCCATAAATATGCAGTATTATAAAAAGGCGACCGGGTGCTGAGAGTTGGTATTGTGGCAGGGGAGGCTTCTGGGGATACCTTAGGAGCTGGTTTAATAAATGCAATTAAAGAGCGTGTCCCAAACGCCCATTTTATGGGTGTTGCCGGACCGCAGATGATTGCATCTGGCTGTGATCCTTGGTGGCGAACGGAAGAGCTATCTGTAATGGGATTTGCTGAAGTACTGAGGCACTTGCCGAGATTGGTAAGGCTGCGTAGAAGGCTGTTGAGTCAATTAAAAAAAGCTAATTTAGATGTCTTTATTGGCATTGATTCTCCAGACTTTAATTTACCAATAGCATCAGCACTAAAAGCAATAGGTTTGCCAACAGTTCAGTATGTGAGTCCTCAGGTGTGGGCGTGGAGACAGTCTCGAGTCGGAGCGGTATCCAAGGCTGTAGATTTAATTCTATGCCTTTTACCTTTTGAAACCCGGTTTTATGATCTTCATGGGGTTAATGCCCGTTTCGTGGGGCACCCTTTAGCAGACTCTATTCCAATTGAAACAAACAAAAAGACAGTTAGAAAGACACTCGGTATTCCTCTTTCTAGAACCTATCTAGCTATCTTTCCGGGTAGTCGAAAATTTGAGGTTTCTAGACTGGCTAGGCCTTATATGAAAACCGCCAAGTTCCTATGTAAGCATAACCCTGAGCTTAAAGTTTTAGTTGGTTTAGCTAATGAGGAGACCTGCACAATATTTTCAAAAATGACGCGTGATATTCATGTAGATTCAGACCCTATGTTATTTGTCGGTAAGGCTAGGGAGGTGATGGGTGCAGCGGATGTAGTGTTAACAGCATCTGGAACTGCAAGTTTAGAAACATTATTAGTTAAGAGGCCGATGGTTGTCGGTTATATGGTTTCGGGAGTGACTTATAGGATCATGAAGCTTCTGGGCTTAAATCGCCTGAATTATTTTTCTCTACCTAATCTTCTTGCAGATAGAGAGGTAGTACCAGAGTTTTTGCAAGCAGATGTGCGCCCAGAAATACTAGGCCCCGCGCTGTCTTCATTTTTAAATAGAATCGATAGTCAAGATAATGATTTTGATTGGTATGATTCTTTTTGTTCTATCCATCAGCAGCTTCGGTGTAATGCAAGTATGGGCGCAGCAAATGAAGTATTAGAGCTATTGAGTAAACCAATCGAGTTATCATAATCTATGCAACAGAGTCTGGCTTTTATCAATCAGGGAGCTACTTTGGCTGGAGTTGATGAGGCTGGGCGCGGACCACTTGCAGGACCCGTTGTTGCTGCTGCTGTCATATTAGATGCTGATCACCCAATCAAAGGTCTTAAAGATTCAAAGCTTTTGAGCGAAACTCGCAGAGCTTCCCTTGCAAAATTAATTCGTCAACATGCTAAAACATTTGCTGTAGCCCTTGCTGAGCCTAGTGAGATTGACGATATAAATATATTACAAGCTACACTGCTAGCGATGGAACGTGCAGTTGAACAGCTTCAGTTAAAGCCAGATATTATTAAAGTGGATGGAAATCAGGTCCCTAAATTTAAAGATAAGAACCATCATTTTTTAATTAAGTCTGTTGTTCATGGCGACCAATTAGTGCCAGCTATAAGTGCTGCTTCTATTCTTGCTAAGGTTTATAGAGATAGATTAATGCGAAGATGGCATCACCATTATCCTTGTTATGGGTTTGATTCAAACAAGGGATATGGGACACCATATCACCTTGCGGCACTTAGCCAAGTTGGCCCATGTCCAATACACCGTAAGAGCTTTGCTCCTGTAAAGCGTGCGTCGACTCATGGTTGATTACGTTCATTTAACCTTGCACAGTGAGTACTCACTCGTAGACGGTCTTGTGCGAGTTCCAGACATGTTGGATCAGATTGTGAAGATGCAGATGCCTGCTGTTGCACTTACTGATCAAAGTAACGTGTTTGCTATGGTCAAGTTTTACCGAACTGCGATTAAGCAAGGTATCAAACCAATAATTGGTGCAGATGTTTTCGTGGGTGAATCGACAGAAGATACAAATCCCTGCCGGCTTTCACTCTTATGTGCAAATAGAGAGGGTTTCAGAAACCTGAGTCGATTATTGACGCTTGGTTATATAGAGGGTAGGCAGCATGCTCAGACAATCCTTCTTAAGGAATGGTTTAAACCCGATAGTCTTGAAGGTCTAATTGCTCTTTCAGGGGGACAGTTTGGCGAGGTTGGCAGAGCCCTTCTGAGTGCTAAGCCTGATAATGCCATAAAAGTTTTGGACGAATGGACAACACGTTTTCCGGGTAGGTTCTATATAGAGCTTCATAGGGTTGGACGGACAGATGAAAATATCCATGTGACTCGTGCAGTTAATATTGCAAGCCAACGTGCAATACCAATTGTAGCGACGAATGACGTTAGGTTTATTCAGCGAACTGACTTTGAGGCACATGAGGCTAGAATCTGTATTCAGCAGGGACGGACGTTGGATGATCCTACACGGCCTAGGAACTATACCGAAGAACAATACTTAAAGTCCCCAACAGAGATGGCTGAGGTTTTTTCTGATCTTCCGGAGGCGATTTTTAATAGTTTCAGTATCGCACAACGATGTAGCTTCCAATTATCTTTGGGCCAACCATGTCTGCCAGATTTAAGTGTTCCTGATGGCAAGAGTCCAGCTGTTTACCTTAGGGAACAGGCTAATGGTGGGCTTGCGACTCGAGGACTATCAATAAAGAGGATTAGTTCAGAAGAATATGCAAACTATGAAGGTAGGCTAGAGCAAGAGATTGATGTGATCTGTGATATGGGTTTTGCAGGGTATTTCCTAATAGTCGCAGATTTTATTAGCTGGGCACGGGAGAACGACATTCCTGTAGGACCAGGTCGTGGTTCTGGAGCAGGGTCTTTAGTGGCTTATGTTCTTGGTATTACCGATCTTGATCCGATAGAGCACGACCTTCTCTTCGAGCGGTTTTTAAATCCAGAGCGTGTTTCTATGCCAGATTTTGATATCGACTTCTGTATTGATGGTCGAGATCGCGTTATTGATTATGTGGCTGAACGTTATGGTCGTGATCGTGTCTCTCAAATCATTACTTTTGGGACAATGGCTGCACGTGCAGTTGTAAGGGACGTGGGCCGAGTGCTTGGTATGCCATATGGTTATGTTGATCGTATTGCGAAGCTAATTCCCTTTGAAATTGGAATTACCCTTGAGGATGCATTATCTAAGAACGAGGAGTTAAAAGGACTTTACAATTCAGAGGAAGAAGTCAGCAACTTAATTAATTTAGCTCAACAACTTGAGGGGCTCGCTAGGAATGCAGGAACTCATGCAGGTGGAATTGTCATTGCACCTCAGCCATTGACCGAGTTTATGCCTCTTTACTGTGAACCAGGTGGTGGCATGCTGACACAACTTGATAAAAATGATGTTGAATCCCTTGGGCTTGTAAAGTTCGATTTTTTAGGGTTAAAAACATTAACGATTATTGATAGAGCATTGAAGTCAATTAATCTGAATAGAGAGAAGAAGGGTGAGAAGCCGATTCAGGCAGCTCAGATTCCCCAAGGTGATTCACATACTTATAAGCTTTTGAGGAGTGGGTCTACTACAAGTATTTTTCAGTTGGAATCATTTGGTATGCGTCGATGGATAAAAGAGCTTCAACCAGATTGCCTAGATGATTTGGTTGCGCTTCTTGCTTTATATCGTCCAGGCCCTCTTGAGTCTGGTATGGTCAAAGACTTTATAGATCGTAGGCACGGAAATAATTCTAGTCCTATTGATTATTTCCATCCAACTCTTGAGCCTATATTAAAGGAAACTTATGGCGTAATTCTGTATCAGGAGCAGGTTATGCAGATTGCTAGAGTAATGGCGGGTTATTCGCTTGGAGGGGCGGATTTACTAAGACGCGCTATGGGCAAGAAAAAGCCTGAAGAAATGGAACAACAGCGCTCAATATTTATAGAGGGTGCTGCTAAGCAGAATATAAGCACGAGTGTTTCTGGGAAGATATTTGATTTGATGGAAAAGTTTGCGGGTTATGGGTTTAATAAGTCTCATTCAGCCGCCTATGCCCTCATTGCCTATCAGACTGCTTGGCTAAAGAAGCATTATCCTGCAGATTTTATGGCGGCGGTGCTCACTGCCGATGCGGATAACACTGATAAACTTTTTGTATTAAAACACGATTGTTCTCAGTTTGATATTACGCTTGAGTTACCGAATATTAATACGTCTTTATTTGAATTCATGGTTATTGATAGTGGCTCAATACGGTACGGTTTAGGAGCTATAAAGGGCGTTGGTCAGGCTGTTATCGATAACATAGTTACAGAGCGGAAAGCCCATGGGGTTTTTGTTGGATTACCAGATTTGTGCAGAAGGGTTGAAAGGCTTAATAAGCGAGTTCTAGAAGCATTAACTCGATCAGGTGCTCTTGACGATTTTGGCGAAAACAGAGCAACACTGATGGCTGCCATTCCTAGCGTCCTTAAATTAGCTGAGCATACTGCTCACGCAAATGCGGTAGGCCAAGGAACTCTATTTGCTGAACAGGATACAACTTCTGAATTCGATCAACTTCTAACAAGGGTTCCTGATTGGAGTGAGCGTGAAAGATTGGGTGCTGAAAGAGAAAGCTTAGGCCTTTATTTGACAGGCCATCCCTTTGATAATTATACAAACCATTGTACGCATTTCACTCATGGTTCGATAGAAAACTTAATTAAGGCTCTTCCGGAAGGTGGTAAGAGCAGAAAAAATGGAGAGCGAAAAGAAATTATTGTAGCTGGGCTGGTTGTCGATTTTTTTCGCCGTCGCAGTAGAGTATGTATGATTTTAGATGATAATACTGATCGACTAGAGGTTGTGCTGTTTGATGATGTTTATAATCAGTGTAGACATTTAATTATCAAAGATGTTGCATTGGTTGTTGAAGGTCAGCTTCGGTTCGACGAGTTCTCGAACGCATGGCAAGTTACAGCTCAACGGATAAAACTAGTGGATGATAAGATAGAAGAGTATGCAAAGCGTATAACTATTCAATGGCCAGAAAATAGTAATACCGATTTTTTAATTGATCTTAAGGAGACTCTTCAGCCATTCACGAATGGTCACTGTGAGGTTTGTTTAGAGTATGCTGGACCAACTGCACGCGCATCTCTGACATTAGGCGATCACTGGACAGTTAGGCCAACTCGTGAGTTACGTGAAAGATTAGGATTGTTGCTTGGTTCTGAAAGTTACTCCATACACTACCCAAAGCATTTTGTGTAATAAAACTCTTAAGATGATTATTTTGAATTTTATATTTTGTTTGCTTGTCAGCTTTATATTCATACAGGTAAGGTCGTTAAATGGATCTTAATTTTCTTGATTTTGAACAACCTATTGCTGAGCTTGAGGCGAAGATTGATGAGCTAAAGTTCGTTGGTAATGATTCTGAGGTGAATATCAGCGAAGAGATTGGCAGGTTGAGAAAAAAGAGTGAAGTATTAACGCGAGATATTTTTTCCCGTTTATCTTCTTGGCAGATAACTCAGTTAGCACGCCACCCCCAACGCCCATATTTGCTGGATTATATTTCTCGATGCTTTACGGATTTCCAAGAACTCCATGGGGACCGAATGTATGCAGATGATCCTGCAATAGTTGGTGGGATGGCGAGGTTAGAGGGACAACCCGTTATGGTGCTAGGTCATCAAAAGGGACGTGATACGAAAGAACGGGTCTATAGAAACTACGGTATGGCAAGACCCGAAGGTTATCGTAAGGCACTAAGGTTGATGACTTTAGCAGAGAAATTCAAGCTTCCTTTGATCACATTTGTGGATACTCCAGGTGCTTATCCTGGCATAGGAGCAGAGGAGCGAGGACAGAGTGAGGCAATTGCTCGAAATCTATTAAATATGGCAAGTCTCCAGGTGCCAATTATTTGTGCGGTAATTGGTGAGGGAGGTTCAGGTGGTGCGTTAGCAATCGGCGTGGCTGATAAAGTGCTTATGTTTCAATACAGCATTTATTCTGTTATTTCACCTGAAGGTTGTGCATCTATTTTATGGAAAAGTTCAGATAAAGCCGAAACAGCAGCCGAGTCTCTTGGAATAACAGCTGAGCGGCTTTTAAAGCTTGGTTTGGTCGATGAGGTAATTCCAGAGCCCTTAGGTGGGGCTCATCGTGATACACAAGAAATAGCAGAATCCCTTAAAAGCTCTCTTCTTAGCGCATCTAATGAACTACAGTCTTTTTCAATCAGTGCTTTAATAAAAAAACGTCGACGTCGGTTAGCAGATTACGGATCATATAAAGAGGGTTAGCCCTGAGCTTATTAGGTTTATAGTCTTTCTTGGCTTGTGGGTATAATTCAGGTGGAGCCTATGGAAACGTTTCTCAAGCTTTTCAGGCAGTGTCTTTCTGAATTTCCTTCGAACTCAAATAGTTATTTAGTGGCTTTTAGTGGTGGATTGGATTCCTCAGTTCTGCTAGCCGCTATGCAGCGATTGGGGCCTATTTGTTCAGTTCGTGCAGCTCATATTGATCATGACCTTCATGTGAATTCATGTAAATGGGAAGAACACTGTAGTGAAACTGCAAGTGCGTTGGGGGTTGAATATGTAAGTTCTAGAGTCCAAATAAAAAATCAACCTGGTCATAGTCTCGAAGCCTTAGCTCGAGAGGCCCGGTATCAGGCTCTTAAGGATTTATTATTGCCTGGTGAGATCTTATTAACTGCTCATCATGCGGATGATCAGTTAGAAACATTATTATTTAGGTTGCTTCGTGGAAGTGGTGTTAAGGGAATGCGAGGTATTGCTAGTTTTAGGCGTTTTGGAAATGGTTTTTTAGGAAGACCATTACTTAATGTGACACGTAGAGAAATTCAAGAGGTTGGAGCTAATTGGAAGCTCAGGTGGCTTGATGACCCTATGAATATAGATGAGAGGTTTGATCGTAACTTTCTTCGAAAAAAAGTTTTGTCGCAGGTTATCACTCGTTGGCCATCAGGCGGTAAGACCGCAGAGAGGTTGGCCCGTCAGATGGTTGATGCCCAGGAAATTCTTGATAGTGTAGCGGAGACGGATAGTGCTGATATTCTTGATCCAGCCCGAATACCTCAGGCCACCTTACTTGAAATTCCAGTATCTCGGCAGAAGAATGTACTTCGTTATTTGATTAGGAAAGCTGGTTTACCTCTTCCTGATTCTGCTCAAATGGACAATTTAATTAAGGGTTTAGAGGTTCAGCGCATTGATGCTGAGACTCAAGTTAAGTGGCCGGGTGGGGAAGGACGTATTTATCGAGGTATTTTGCATATTTTTGCTCCTTTTATGCAGAGTTCGGGAGATGGTTATATAGGTGAACTTACAGAGGATAAGCCTTGGTCTGGACCTGAAGGTAACATTGCTCTTATACCAACGACTGGGAAAGGACTTCCGGATATTTGGGTAAAAAAAGGCTTCAGCATACGTTTTCGTATGGGTGGTGAGTGTTTCAAGCCTCTATGCTATAAATATAATCGTCCACTAAAGAAGTGGTTTCAGGAAACTGGGGTGCCTCCTTGGTTAAGAGACCGTATTCCACTGATTTATAAAGATGATGAGCTTGTTGCAGTAGGTGACTTATGGATTTCTGCTGTGGCCGAGGAAGTCCAAGAAACCAAGCCTAGATGGCAGGTTTTATGGACTAATCATCCCTCTGTGACTTAAATTGGGGTGGTCGTGGCAGGCTTCTTTTGGTAGTTTGTAAAGCCATTTTGGGCGATTTCTTGGCCCTGGAATTTTTTAAATGAATATGGATGGGGAATGACACAATTCATTTTTATTACAGGTGGGGTTGTTTCATCTTTAGGGAAGGGTATTACTGCTGCTTCTCTTGGTGCAATTTTGGAAGCGCGTGGGCTTACCGTACGAATGACAAAGTTGGATCCATATATCAATGTCGATCCGGGTACTATGAGTCCATTCCAGCATGGTGAAGTGTTTGTTACTGAGGATGGAACTGAGACAGACCTTGATCTTGGGCACTACGAGCGATTCGTTAGTACTAAAACGGGTAGCGATAGCAATTTTACTACTGGAAGAATTTATAGCAATGTCATTGCGAAGGAGCGTCGTGGTGATTATTTGGGAGCGACTGTTCAGGTCATCCCACATATTACTGATGAGATAAAAAAGAGTGTAATAAAAAGCGCTGGTGATGCTGATATTTGTATGGTTGAAATAGGCGGAACAGTTGGTGATATCGAATCCTTACCGTTTCTTGAAGCAATTAGACAGCTAGGCGTGGAGTTGGGACGTGAACGAGCGGTTTATATTCATCTTACTTTAGTACCTTACATTGCAGCCTCGTCTGAAATTAAGACTAAACCCACACAACACTCGGTTAAAGAATTACGATCAATAGGTATTCAACCAGATGTTTTGGTATGTCGCTCAGAACAGTTTTTACCTCTAGACCAGCAAGCAAAAATTGCTTTATTTACTAATGTAGAGCAACGAGCGGTTATTTCTGCAGTAGATGTAGATGATTTATATAAAATTCCCCTAATGCTTAAAGAACAGGGGCTTGATGAGATCGTTGTTGATAAGTTGCGTCTTGAAGTGGCTTCCGCAGATCTCTCTAAATGGCAATCAGTAGTTGATGCTAAGGCGCACCCAGAAGCTGAGGTCGACATAGCCATGGTTGGAAAATATGTCAATCTGAAAGATGCTTATATCTCTCTTACTGAAGCTCTTATGCACGCTGGAATTCATACAAAAACACGCGTCAATATTCACTATTTTGAGGCTGAAGACCTTGAATCAGAAGGTATGGACAAACTATATGATATGGATGCAATTCTTGTTCCTGGGGGTTTTGGTGAACGGGGTATAGAGGGCAAGATTCAGTCTGTTAAATTAGCGCGTGAAACAAAAATTCCATATCTTGGAATTTGTTTGGGGTTGCAGATAGCAGTTATTGAGTTTGCTCGTAACGTTTCGTGTTTGAATGATGCTCACTCGACTGAGTTTTTTCCCAAAACTCCCTATCCTGTGATAGGTCTAATTACAGAGTGGCGAGATCGAACTGGTTTGACTGAGGAGCGCAGTAAAGACTCAGATCTTGGAGGTTCAATGCGATTAGGCGCTCAAAACTGCCAGCTTGCAGAAGATAGCCTCATCCACTCTATTTACAAAAAAGAGATTATTTATGAACGTCATCGTCATCGTTATGAATTTAATAATAACTATCTTGATAAGTTAAAAGAAAGTGGCTTGTCGTTTTCAGGAGTATCAAAAGATGGTTTAGTTGAGGTGATTGAGCTACCAGAACATCCTTGGTTCCTTGCTTGCCAATTTCATCCAGAATTCACCTCTAACCCATTAAATGGACATCCCTTATTTATTAGCTTCGTTTCTGCAGCGCGTGCATGTAAGGAAACTAATACACAAAAAGATGATAGTGCATGAAACTCTGTTCCTTTGATGCTGATAACTCAAACCCTTTTTTTCTAATTGCTGGGCCCTGTGTGATCGAGGGCGAATCTTTTTTACTGGATATTGCTGCAGAGCTTCAGCAGATTACTACAGAGCTAGATATCCCTCTAATTTTTAAATCCTCCTTTGATAAAGCGAATCGTTCATCTATGAGTAGCTTTAGAGGACCTGGAGTAGAAGATGGACTAAAGGCTTTAGAGGCGGTTAAGACAGATCTTGGTTTGCCAGTTTTGACAGATGTACATGAAGATACACCTTTAAACGAGGTTGCTTCGGTTGTAGATGTTATGCAAACACCATCTTTCTTGTGTCGACAAACAAATTTTATCCTAGCAGTAGCTTCGTGCGGTAAACCTGTAAATATTAAGAAGGGGCAATTTTTATCACCTTGGGAAATGATTAATGTTGTAGATAAAGCCAAATCCACAGGTAATGAAAATATTATGGTTTGTGAGAGAGGATATATGTTTGGTTATAATAATTTAGTGGCCGACATGCGCTCTCTTGTTGCATTACGTCAAACAGGATGCCCAGTGATTTTTGATGCAGGTCATTCGGTTCAGCGTCCAGGTAGTCAGGGTGATATGTCTGGAGGTGATCGACGTCTTATACCTCCGTTAGCTCGTGCAGCAGTAGCTACGGGTATTGCTGGATTGTTTCTTGAAACTCATCCAAACCCAAATGAAGCGAAAAGTGATGGCCCGAATTCATGGGCTTTAAGCAACTTAAAAGCTTTGCTAATCCGGTTGAAGGCTATTGATATTGCAGTAAAAGAAGGTAGTTTAGAAGAGCATCTTGACTAGGAGTTAAGGAGTAAGGATGAGTCGTATCAAGGAAGTTAGTGGAATCGAGATATTAGATTCTAGAGGTAATCCTACTGTAGAGGCTGAGGTTGTTCTTGAAAATGGAATTAATGGTCGGGCGTCTGCTCCATCTGGAGCATCAACTGGTTCAAGAGAAGCGGTTGAACTGCGAGATGGTGATATATCCCGGTACCTAGGGAGGGGAGTTTCTCTGGCTGTGAGAAACGTAAATAATGATATCGCTGCAGCAGTGGTTGGTTTAGATGTAACAGATCAACAGGAACTTGATTCTATACTTATTGATCTTGATGGAACATCAAATAAAAGTCATTTGGGAGCTAATTCAATGCTGGCTGTATCCTTGGCAGCTGCCAAAGCTGCAGCCAAGGAGGCAGGAAAACCGTTTTATAAATTTCTTATGGAAGCAGATTCTTATGAAATGCCTGTGCCAATGATGAATATCATTAATGGAGGAGCACATGCAAACAATAGCGTTGATATTCAAGAGTTCATGATTCTTCCGGTAGGTTCGCCTAACTTTTCAGAAGGCCTACGTTATGGAGCAGAAATATTTCATGCTTTGAGAAAAATCCTTGATAGAAATGGTTTGAATACGGCAGTTGGAGATGAAGGTGGGTTTGCACCTA
>DJLG01000124.1:11554-12710 GCA_002434915.1 Proteobacteria bacterium UBA6522 | reverse complement strand
CATTGCCATATCCTGAAGTTCACACTCACCTCCTTGGTCACATATAGGGCAATCAAGAGGATGATTGATCAGCAGAAACTCCATCGTGGCTTTTTGCGCTGAAATAGCGTTGGCAGAACGTGTAAATACCTTCATTCCGTCGGTTACTGGTGTAGCACAAGCTGGTAAAGGCTTTGGGGCTTTCTCAACCTCCACAAGGCACATACGACAATTGGCAGCTACAGAAAGTTTTTCGTGATAGCAAAAACGTGGGACATAAACATCCTGCCGATCAGTCACTTCGATCAACATCTGTCCTGCTATTGCCTCAACCGGCAAACCATTAACTTCAATAGTGACGATTTTATCTGTCATAAGTTATAGCCTGCTTTTACGCAGCTGACTCCAAGTCATCTACCAGGCTGCGCCCCGCGTTATTTACCATGAATTCAAATTCATGACGAAAATTTCTAATAAAACTTTGTACTGGCCAAGCCGCAGCATCACCTAACGCACAAATTGTATGCCCCTCAATTTTATTGGCCACATCAACAAGCATATCGATATCTTCGTTCCTGCCATGCCCCTCTAAAATTCTCGATAACACTCTATACAACCAACCCGTGCCCTCGCGGCATGGAGTGCACTGTCCACAGGATTCAGCGAAGTAAAACCGGCTGATTCGTCTAAGAACATTAACCATACAAGTCGTTTCATCCATTACGATCATTGCACCAGTTCCTAGGCCGGACTTGGCATTACGTAGCGTGTCAAAGTCCATTGTCAGGTCCATAACCATCTCTGCTGGCAGCACAGGCACAGAAGAGCCTCCGGGGATAACTGCCTTTAATTTTCTCCCCTCACGGACGCCACCGGCTATTTCTAACAATTCTTTAAAAGGGATTCCCAGTGGAACTTCGTAGTTACCAGGTTTCTCAACATGTCCTGAGACAGAGAAAATCCCGGTTCCACCTGAGCCTTCAACGCCAAGCTCTAAAAACCATTTAGCACCATTACGTAAAATAGAGGGCACAGAAGCTAAACTCTGCGTGTTATTAATAGTTGTTGGTGCTCCGTAAAGACCAAAGTTAGCTGGAAATGGAGGCTTGAACCGTGGCTTGCCCTGTTTTCCTTCAAGAGACTCAAGCAGGGCTGTTTCCTCTCCACAAATATAAGC
>DJLG01000124.1:7172-11237 GCA_002434915.1 Proteobacteria bacterium UBA6522 | reverse complement strand
CCACAAATATAAGCTCCAGCACCTATAAAGGTATAAATATCAATACTGATCCCTGATCCCTGAATATTCTCACCAAGCCATCCGGATTCGTATGCCTCTTTAAGAGCCGCCTCGAAACGGGGAACCGGTTCCCCCAAAAACTCACCACGAATATAGTTATAAGCGACACTTGCACCCATGGCATAGGCAGCAATTGCCATACCCTCGATTAAAGAATGAGGGTTGTAACGTAAAATCTCACGGTCATGACATGTGCCAGGCTCACTCTCATCAGAGTTGCATACAAGGTATTTTTGGATACCAGGATCCTTTGGCATGAAGCTCCATTTTAAACCAGTTGGAAACCCTGCACCGCCACGACCTCTGAGACCAGAAGCTTTTACCTCATCAATAATCGCCTCTGGAGTTAACTCACCATTAAGCACTTTCTTCCACGCCTGATACCCACCTAACTCAAGGTAGTTTTGTAACGACCAAGGTTCATCTTGAAATTTAAGCGTTGCAAAGCAAACCTGATTGAATTCAGTCATAACTAGAACTAGTCCAATTGCTCGAGTATTTCATCAACTTTAATTGAGGTCAGGTTTTCATGATAAACATGATCGACCATCATCATAGGTGCCCCACAACATGCAGCAAGACACTCCTCTTCTTTTTTTAAATAAAACTTGCCGTCCTCAGTACTCTCACCAAGCTTTATTCCAAGACGCTCCTCAAGATGGGATACAATCTCATCTGATCCTCTTAACATGCAGGAAATGTTTGTACAAACAGAGACGCAATGCCGGCCCACTGGCTCTGTCTCAAACATCGAGTAAAAGGTTGCAACCTCATAGACTTGTATGGCCGGTAGACCTAGATAATCTGCAACCGCATTCATTATTTCAGCACTCAAATAACCCTGATTTTCATGCTGTGCAGCCTGCAAAGCTCCGATAACAGCGGAACGTTGGCGCCCTTCTGGGAACTTCGAAACCCACCGATCAATTTCTTCACGAAGATGATCAGATAATTTGACCGGGGTCATCGGTCTATCTCCCCGAATACGATATCCTGAGTACCAATTACAGAAACTACATCAGCTAACATATGACCGACAACCATCTCGTTCATTGCAGCAATATGAGCAAATCCAGGCGCTCTAACCTTTACCCGATAAGGCTTATTAGCGCCATCTGAAATAACGTAACAGGCGAACTCTCCCTTAGGATGTTCAATTGCAGCGTAAGCCTCACCTTCAGGAACACAATACCCCTCAGTAAAAAGCTTAAAGTGATGAATTAGTGACTCCATGTCATCTTTCATTTCAATACGAGAAGGTGGGACTATCTTGTGGTCATCCAAAACAACTGGACCAGGATTTTTTCTAAGCCAAGTAACACACTGTTTGATAATTTCGTTTGACTGGCGCATCTCTTCCATTCGCACGAGATAACGGTCATAACAGTCGCCATTGACTCCAACAGGAATATCAAAATCAACCTGATCATATACCTCATAAGGTTCTGTTTTTCTTAAATCCCAAACCACCCCAGAACCTCTCAACATAGGCCCTGAAAACCCAAGTTGCTTTGCGCGTTCTGGAGATACCACACCTATATTCACAGTTCTTTGCTTCCAAATGCGATTATCGGTAAGCAAAGTTTCATAATCGTCAACACACCCAGGAAACCTTCCAGTAAAAGCATCTATAAAATCAAGGAGAGAGCCGCTTCTGTCCTCATTCATAAGTCCTAAATCTTTATCTGATCTGTGTGCTGAACGTTGATATTTAGGCATTTGTTCTGGAAGATCCCTGAATACGCCGCCTGGACGATAATAAGTCGCATGCATACGCGTACCTGAAACTGCCTCATAGCAGTCCATAAGATCTTCTCGTTCACGAAAGCAATACAAAAACATTGTCATAGCACCAACATCAAGGCCATGACATCCAAGCCACAACAGATGATTCAAAATCCGTGTAATTTCATCAAACATTGTCCGTATGTATTGGGCACGAATTGGCGGTGTAACATCTAACAGCTTCTCAAGTGCTAAGACATAACCGTGCTCATTGCACATCATAGAGACATAATCTAATCGATCCATATAGCCAATCGATTGATTGAAAGGTTTGCTCTCTGCAAGCTTTTCTGTTGCCCTATGAAGTAATCCAATATGCGGATCTGCACGATGAATAACCTCACCATCCATCTCTAACACAAGACGTAATACACCATGTGCAGCGGGATGCTGCGGACCAAAGTTCATTGTGAAGTTCTGAATTTCGGGCACTATAAAATCTCTCGTTGACTCAACTAGCTATCTTTAAGATCAGGCTCATACCGATTATCGTCACGTATAGTTTTAGGCACTAAAGTTCTCGGCTCTATTGTGACCGGTTGATAAACAACGCGCGCCTTTTCAGAGTCGTAACGCATCTCAACATTACCGATCAAAGGGAAATCTTTGCGAAAGGGATGCCCAATAAAACCATAGTCCGTAAGTATTCGGCGAAGATCTGGATGTCCACGAAAAATAATGCCATAAAGGTCAAAGACTTCACGCTCATACCAATCTGCTGATGCCCACACCCCAGTCACAGAATCTACCACCGGACGTTCATCGCTCTCACAGAATACTTTAAGTCGTAAGCGGTAATTATTTGTCACAGAAAGCAAATGATAGACAACAGCGAACCGATTAATAGGCTTGTACTCTGTTTCAGCTATAACATCGCCAGCAAAAGAACCATCTGTTTTACTGATTCCACGACTAAAACCAGTACTAGTAGCAGACAATGTTTCCCACTCATTTCGGCCATAGCTCAAATAATCTACTCCAGAAACATCCATCAACATATCAAAACCGAATGCATCACTATCATGCAAAATACGGCAACACTCGATTAAATCATCTGCCATGACAGAATAACCGAGCTCGATAGAGGCATCTTTAAGCAACTTAAGCTTGTCACCAAACTCTTCACTTATTGCTTTAGAAAGCACAACATATTTTTTACTAAGCCCTATCACTCTAATAAAAACCTATACAAATAAATTTCTATCCAAACACTAAAAAAATACGCCTACCGAGCAATCGTCTCGGTTCGTCGAATCTTTTTTTGCAATTGAAGTATCCCGTACAACAACGCCTCGGCTGTTGGGGGACAACCAGGGACATAAACATCTACTGGAACTATACGATCACACCCACGCACAACAGAATAAGAGTAATGGTAATAACCCCCTCCATTTGCACAAGAGCCCATAGAAATGACCCACTTTGGATCTGGCATCTGGTCATAGACCCGACGCAACGCTGGTCCCATCTTATTGCATAAGGTACCCGCAACTATCATTACATCAGATTGCCGTGGACTGGGTCGAAACATAATTCCAAAACGATCAAGGTCATATCGAGCAGCGCCAGCATGCATCATTTCCACAGCACAACATGCGAGACCAAAAGTCATAGGCCACATAGACCCCGTTCGTGCCCAGTTAATCACGGTATCTACCTGGGTTACAAAAAAACCTTTTTCCATAACTTCGTTTTCAACGGACTCTGGAAAATCTATAGGCACTTGCCGACTTAATCCCATTCCAAGGCTCCTTTGCGCCACTCATAAATAAAACCAACCACTAGCACAGCAAGAAACACAGCCATCGAAATAAGACCAAACATTCCAATCTGATCAAGTGAAACCGCCCAAGGAATCAGGAAAGCTGTCTCTAAATCAAAAATGATGAATAAAATAGCTACCAAGTAGTAGCGAATATCAAACCGCATTCGAGTATCTTCAAAGGCTTCAAAACCACACTCATAAGGCGCTTCCTTGTTTGGGTCTTTTGCACCTTTTCCTAGCGCCATCCCAACAAACAATAGAACCAAGCCCCAGCCGCCCGAGACACATATAAAAATCAATAATGGTGCGTAATTAGAAAGCATTTATTACCCTCAGCCGGCACGGATTGTACCAGCCGAAGTCCTTCTTGTGGGCAACTATTATTAGCCCGGTTTAATGATGGTGCCGATGGCCGGACTCGAACCGGCACGGCTTTCGCCACTGCCCCCTCAAGA
>DJLG01000124.1:2864-6849 GCA_002434915.1 Proteobacteria bacterium UBA6522 | reverse complement strand
AGCGTGTCTACCAGTTCCACCACATCGGCATACACCTTTAACTTTGCCTCACGGCAAACCCGCGAGCCATGCTAATTATCACTGTCCTGGTCCTCATTACTAACGCTCTCTGGAAGATCTGGTAATTCAGTAGCCTCTATTAGCGGAGTTGAGGGAACGACTATTTCATCAGACTGCTCAACAACCCCATCTAGAATGCTTGTCGGTGCTGTTGGTGTCTGACCTGCAAGATATGCCAATGTCAGGCTTGTCCCAAAAAACACAGTAGCCAAAACAGCCGTTGCTCTTGAAAAAAAACTTCCCGAACCTCGAGAGCCAAAGACTGTTCCTGAAGCACCTCCGCCAAAACCGGCTCCCGCATCTGCTCCTTTACCTCGCTGGATCAGCACGAGGACCACTATAAGTATGGCCACAAGCATGTGGATGTATATCGTTATTGATTGCAAGGACATAGATTTAATCTCATATGAAACAGCTAAAACATAATCGCTAGGCTGCTTGGAAAATAGCTAGGAATTCCTCGGCATTAAGTGATGCTCCACCAACCAAACCACCATCTACATCGTCCATAGAAAGAAGTTCCTTTGCGTTTTCACTTTTCATGCTTCCGCCATAAATAATCTGCACTAGGGATGCAATTGTAGCATCCTGTTCGCTTATTAAGGACCGAATAAATGAGTGAGTCTCTTGAGCTTGATCAGGGGTAGCCGTAAGGCCTGTACCAATTGCCCACACTGGCTCATAAGCAATTACTGCACTGCTAAATGCAGCTGATCCAGCAGAATCAATCACCTTTTGAATCTGCCTCCGCACTACAGCTTGAGTTTGACCAAGTTCTCGCTCCTCTAACGTCTCACCTACACATAAAATAGGCTGGAGCCCCTGTGCTTGAGCAATAATAAATTTATTTGAAACCACTTCATTCGTCTCACCATAAAGTGCGCGTCGTTCCGAATGACCAACAATCACATACTCACAACCAAAGTTTTTAAGCATCAAACCAGAAACTTCACCTGTGTAGGCCCCTGAATCAGGCTCCATAGCAATGTTCTGCGCACCAAGCATGATCGCCTTACTTTTTAATGCCTCAGCAGCAATATGGAGGTAGGGATATGGGGGGCACAAAAGCATGATTCGATCATCATCATCAGCAACTCCAGAACACAAGCTAGATATTAGCTGTTGGGTCCTCTGCGTGGATCCATTCATTTTCCAATTGCCGGCAATTAATGGTGTACGCACTGTCACTTATTAATCCTCTTACAAGCTTGCCAGAAACATATCTTCAAAACAGAACTCTCTAGAGCGCGGCGAGAGCTTAAGGGGGAGAGTGAGCTAAATCAACGGTTACCAGCAATCTTTTGGACAAAATCTGCCAGACTATTTGCCAATGTGGTTACACCTGCCTCATCTTCACCCTCAACCATCACACGTACAAGTGGTTCAGTGCCAGATGGCCTCAAAACCACTCGCCCTCTTTTCCCAAGCTTAACTTCAGCATCATTAATCGCTTCAGTGATTTCTGAGTGTGAGGCCAGATCGAAATTATTTGATACTTTTATATTTACTGTTTTCTGAGGGTAGAGCTGTAGTCCACTAACCAGTTCCTTAAGGCTTTTTTTAGTGCGAGACATAATATCAAGCACTTGCAATGCGGAAACCAACCCATCTCCTGTAGTTGTCTTATCCAAACAAATTAAATGCCCAGAGGCCTCACCACCCAAAATTCCACCGTTTTCTTGAAGCATGGCCAGCACATTTCTATCGCCGACTTTTGCGCGATGAAACTCAATACCAAGATCTTTAAAAGCCAATTCGATCCCGAGATTCGTCATAACAGTACCAACTACAGGACCATTCAATGTTCCTTGGTCTAGACGATCAAGAGCAAGCACATATAGCAATTTATCCCCATCAACCAGAGAACCTTCTTCATCAACCATTAGAACTCGATCCGCATCACCGTCCAGAGCAATTCCAATATCAGCTTGTACTCCACTTACCGTGACCATAAGCAAATCAGGGTGAGTCGAGCCACAACCTTCGTTGATATTTCGACCGTTTGGTGAACAGCCAATTGGAATAACTTCAGCGCCAAGGTCTGCTAGCACACGAGGAACAACCTTGTAGCCAGCTCCATGGGATCCATCAACCACAATTCTTAATCCCTTAAAATCAGTACCTTCTGGAATAGTACTCTTACAGAATGCTTGATAATCTAGGCGGGCAGAAGATACATGCTTAGCCTGACCGAGAGATCTTGAGGTTTTTGTAACAGCACCATCGGACAGGAACCCCTCAATAGCCCCCTCTATTTTATCTGAAAATTTAGCACCATTTCGATCAAATAATTTAATGCCATTATCATAATAAGGGTTATGGGAAGCACTTATTACAATACCAAAATCGGCGCCAAGCTTACGAGTAAGAAAAGCAATCCCTGGCGTAGGAAGTGGGCCAGTTAAAAGTACATCAATCCCTGCTGCTACAAATCCAGCTTCAAGCGCAGATTCAAACATATAACCAGAAACACGAGTATCCTTCCCAATCAAAACTGTACCGCCATTAGGAACTAGGACACGTGCAGCAGCGCTAGCTAACTGCAAAGCAAAATCAACCGTCATCGGTGACTGGCCAACTTCTCCACGAATACCGTCGGTTCCAAAGTACTGTAGACGCAAGAGCTTATTCCTCTAATTAGATAATAGAGATGACAATCAAAAGATGCTTAGCCTGTCACTTAATGTTGATTAGCGGGACCACCAAGCGGAGAACTACCATTCCCTTTGGATACCTCCACATCCTGAACCTCTTCGCTTTCTCCTGGCTCAGAATCATCCCAATCATCCGGAGGACTAGGTTCCTTTCCAGACATAATCTCTTTAATTTGTTCTACATTAATCGTTTCATACTTGATAAGAGCCTCGGCCATAAGATGCAATGTCTCGGTCTTTTCCTCAAGGATTTTCTTTGCGTCCTGATAACAACCATCAATCAACTCTCTAATTTCTTCGTCAATAATATTAGCGGTGACATCAGATACTTGTTTGTGGCGTGTCACACTTCTACCCAAAAAGATCTCTCCATCATCCTCAGAGTAAGTTAATGGCCCTAGCTTTTCAGACAAACCCCATTTAGTAACCATATTTCTAGCAATATCTGTTGCTCGCTCAATATCATTTGAGGCGCCGGTCGTTACATAGGCAGGCCCAAATATCAGCTCTTCTGCAATTCTTCCGCCAAAAAGGCTTTTCATTTGACTCATAAGGCGCTGTTTTGAATAGCTATAACGGTCCTCTTCTGGAAGAAACATCGTAACTCCAAGAGCACGCCCGCGCGGAATAATAGTGACCTTATAAACTGGATCATGGTCAGCAACTGTCAAGCCAACGATTGCATGACCTGATTCATGGTAAGCAGTTAATTTTTTCTCATCCTCGCTCATAACCATAGAGCGCCTTTCCGCACCCATCATGATTTTATCTTTAGCCTTGTCAAAATGATCCATTGTTACAGTTCGACGATTAGCTCTGGCTGCCAGCAGAGCACCTTCGTTTACTAGGTTTGCAAGGTCTGCACCAGAAAAACCCGGTGTGCCCCTGGCTATAACCGATGGATTCACATTCTTAGCGACTGGGACTTTTCGCATATGCACCTTCAAAATCTGTTCACGACCTTTAACATCAGGCAAAGGCACTACGACCTGACGATCAAACCGTCCTGGTCGTAACAATGCTGGATCAAGAACATCAGGACGGTTGGTTGCAGAAATAACTATTACGCCTTCATTACCCTCAAAGCCATCCATCTCAACAAGAAGTTGATTTAGGGTCTGTTCGCGCTCATCGTGCCCTCCGCCTAGACCAGCACCACGATGGCGCCCAACAGCATCGATTTCATCAATAAAAATGATGCATGGGGATTGTTTTTTTGCCTGCTCAAACATATCACGAACACGGGAAGCCCCTACTCCTACAAACATCTC
>DJLG01000124.1:2319-2546 GCA_002434915.1 Proteobacteria bacterium UBA6522 | reverse complement strand
ACAAACATCTCTACAAAATCTGAACCTGAAATTGTAAAAAATGGAACTTGCGCTTCTCCTGCGATAGCTCTTGCAAGCAATGTTTTGCCGGTTCCAGGAGAACCAACCATCAGCACTCCCTTTGGGATTTTTCCACCAAGCCGTTGAAACTTAGCTGGATCTTTCAAAAACTCAACAATCTCAACAACTTCTTCTTTGGCCTCTTCAATACCAGCTACATCTGCAAA
>DJLG01000124.1:0-1922 GCA_002434915.1 Proteobacteria bacterium UBA6522 | reverse complement strand
CCACCCTGCATCTGACGCATGAAATATACCCATACAGCAATTAGTAACAGAATTGGAAAAGATGAAATAAAAAGTTGCAATAAAAATGATTGCTGCTCAGGAGGACTAGCCTCAATAACAACATCATTTTCCACTAAGGTACCAATCAGTAGCGTGTTATCTGATTCGGGGTTATACGTTACGAAGCTCTCCCCATTTCTGACAAATCGAATCGCCTCGTCATCAAATGTCACTTCCTCTACTGACCCGTCCCTGATCTGTCTTAAGAACACAGAGTATGGAATTGGACTAACACTCTGATTGCTAGGGCTGAAACTCTGAAAAACTGATAACAGAACTACCGCAATCACGATCCATAAAATCACGTTCTTTGCTAAGTCATTCAATGATTTACCCTCAAGAAATTTAAAAACTCACCTACATTCACGACACTACTACATATGAAAAGTTCTAGCCAATAAATACACCTCTCGACTTTCTGGTCGAGACGCTCGGGGCTTTATAGTCCTCACTGAGCTAAAACTGTTCTTAAGAAGGCCAACAAACTCTTCAAAACCCTCTCCTTGAAAAAGCTTAGTCAAAAACCCACCTCCCTCACCAAGCACCTGAAAAGAAAAGGTAAGCGCATCTTCAGCCAATTCAATTGCACGGGGCTGATCAATAGCCTTGTTACCTGAGATATTGGGGGACATATCTGATATTACAAGGTCTATTGGGGTATCCCCAAGAAGAGTTTGTAAGAAAGATAGCGTCTCTGTTTCGGTGAAATCTCCTAAAACAAACTCTACTCCGTCGATTGGATCCATTGGTTGTTTATCGACAGCCCATAACCGTCCGTTGGGGCCAATAATTTTTGAAGCGAACTGGCTCCAGCTTCCCGGACTTGCCCCAAGGTCTAAACACCTAATACCAGGTCTAAAAAGGCGATCGCTATCTTGAATCTGCTGCAACTTATAAACCGCTCTGGACCTCCAACCTTCTCTTGCTGCCCTTTCCATGTAGACATCTTTCCTGTGCCTTTGCCTCCAATGGTTAGTAGATTTTGATCGCTTTGTCATAAGCCTTGATACACAACTATGAGGCAATGCCTTATATACTGTCTCTTAATGAAACTAAATCGATCACAATGCAAGTATCTACGCACAAAAGGTCATGACCTTAAGCCCATTATCTTTGTAGGAGGATCAGGACTTACAGATAATGTCTTTAGCGAGTTAGATATAGCTCTAGAATATCATGAACTTTTAAAAATTCGTGTGCGGGTTGGAGACAGAGATATAAGAGACGCTTTGCTAGAGAAAATACTACAACGATCATCATCAGTACTTATACATCGAACTGGGAATGTCGCGCTAATATACCGAAAAGCAGCCGATCCTAAGCTAACATTACCGAAGACAAGCTAAACCTAGAAAACCCAAAACTAATCTTCATACTTGACAGAAACAACCTCATAAAAAAGCTTACCGCTCGGAGCAGAAACCTCCACTTCATCTCCCACTAACTTACCAATTATTGCTCGGGCAATGGGGGATTTAATAGAAATCAAACCCTCTTTTATATCAGCTTCGTCTTCTCCAACTATTTTATAAACGGTAGTGACATTGGAGTCAGTATTTAAGAGGCCAACGGTCGCACCAAATACGGCTTTACCGCCTGCATTTAACTTAGAAACTTCAATAATCTGTGCGTTCGATAGCTTACCCTCAAGATCTCGAATTCTTGCTTCTGCTAACCCCTGCTGTTCCTTGGCTGCATGGTACTCAGCATTTTCACGAAGGTCCCCATGCTCACGCGCTGTTCCAATAGCTGCACTAATCTCAGGACGCTCTGCCTTTAACCGTTTAAGCTCTGCCCTAAGTTGCTCAGCACCACGAGTTGTTAAAGGAACTTTTTCCATTACGCAACCTCATCATGTAAAT
>DJLG01000150.1:2952-4758 GCA_002434915.1 Proteobacteria bacterium UBA6522 | reverse complement strand
AAATGGTGCTTATGCCTCTTTTGAAGAAGATATAAAAGGTTCTCTCACGCCCGGTAAATTAGCAGACTTTGTGCTTCTTGCGGCTGACCCACATGTTGTTGATCCAGATACTATCAAGGAGATACCAGTTGTAGCGACTTATCTGAATGGAAAGGCGACATATGAAAGTTAACTAGCTTTCTTAGTCTTTTATTTATTGTATATTTTTCGCTAAAACCTTTTAAGGTAAGGGATCTTTGGTAGAAACTTTCCTTGAATTTAATTTATCTTTATTCAGGTATTGAGGGACGAAGTTCAAGCCATTGAAGTAAATCTCGTAATGGATTTTCAGTTGTTGGTAAGCGCCACCCAGTAGCGTCTAGAGGATCGCAGTGGTAATGGAAAAACATCGCATCAGGCAGACGATCGTAAGTAAAGATTCGAGTTGCCATTTCTCCTTGTAGATTAGTTGGATCTTCTACACTAAATTCTACTTCTAAGCGATCTCCAGTAACTTTATATTTTTCAATTATCCGTGCGTCTGAACCACCGTCAAAAGGAAACCCATCATCATTCAACAGATGCGGTGTTAAGTGTGTGGTTTCAATAACTAGTTCATCACCTTGCCAGGTACCAACTGAGTATCCTACGGGAGAGAGCGGTAACCATTCAGGAGCTTTACGCCCATCCATATTTACGCGACGAACCACATTAAATGATTCATAAATAATCAGAATCTGATGGTTTTGTTCAATAATCTCAAATGGAGGCGCGGATTCTGCTGTTCGAATAAGTGCAGGCGCAACGCATCTCATACTTGGGTCGCCAGTTGAAGGATCAAAAGCAGCCAATACCTCTTGTGCTGAATTAGTTGGTAAAAGCCCTGTCCAGGATCCACGATCATCCATTACCCAAGCCCCTGATAGAGACGTCTCTTGTGCGTAACCGTTGATTGTCAGTATTGAGAGTGTAATGAGAAGAATAGAATGGCTGATGTTTTTTAGATTATTAAAAAATTGTTGTTTCATGGTAGGGAAACCTCTCGACCATCTGGTAGTACGATTGAGGATACGCGTAAGTTTCTTGGAATAGAATTATGGCTCCAGCCTTTAACGGTAACTTGGTCGCCTGATTGAACTAGGTCGCTAAATACGCCTGATCTTACTAATTCAGTTGAACCACTAAGCTCTCCTTCCCATTCAGCGTTAGCACCATTGTCATCTGTCCAGCTAAAGAGCAGTCGTCCATGTGGGTTAACGTATAAAAGCTCGTCTATGATTGCACCTTCGAGAATAACGACGGTTTCACGATCAGGGTACATACTGCCGCCATGGTGGGCGAATGCTAGCGTATTGATAACAAAAAATGCTGCAAGAGTTCCAATAGTTGCTGTTTTCATTGAGAATCGTCTCCAGTAATGCCAAAGCAGTAGAACTGGCCAATACCGTGTGTTATTGGTAATGCCGTCTGGCTACAGCCTCTTGTTCCATGTGATGAGTTCCATGAACCATTACCCCCACCTTCTCGATCTGGAAAGCCAATTTGCGCGTTTGGTCTTCCAGGCCCCCCATAAATTCCAGGTCCGAGAGTCTCTAGTTCAGGCGCAGGATCTGCATTGCTTGTCCAATTGTCGCAGGTGTAATCAATATCCGGAGGGAAAGCTCGACCATCAGGCTGAGACCCTGTTAATACTTCATGGCGATTTGAATAGGGTGTTGTTTTAACGTACTCCCAATCCCTATCTCTTGGATCAAGGTAATCATATAGGCCCGGTACTATTGCTCCCTTTTCGGTTAGACCAGTTTGTTTATGTAGATTGTTTCCCAT
>DJLG01000150.1:0-2620 GCA_002434915.1 Proteobacteria bacterium UBA6522 | reverse complement strand
AGAGTGTCTCCATGTAAATGAGCAACGCTGCTAGCGATCATTATTCCGTCATGGTTATGCCATGGTCCTTTACCGATACGATCACGGGCATTGATAGCTGGTTTACCAGCACGGGCCTGTGTGCTTAGGTATGCTCTCCAATCTAATTCCCCAGCACCAACTCTTGTGGCTAGTGTTTGGCAATGCGCATCAGCACCCTCTAAACCGCCTAGGTTGCCACCATTTCCTATGGCTTCACTAGTGACGAAGAAACTCATTGGAATGCCTCCGAGCATTCCATGTTGAGCTAATGCTCCTGAACTTGAAGCTGCTAGTAAGGTTAGAAAAGATATTAAAAACTTTGGTTTTAACATTTATCCTCCAACAAAATTTTATTTATATGCTGTATATCTTACATTGAACTTACTAGCTAATGCTTAACGGTTATTAAAGCAGTAGGTCATCCTATGAAATTCAGAATACTTACTTTTTCTAAGCAAAAAAAATATAAAATATTTTTTAAGCGCGTATAAAGGTATCAGTTTAGATGATAAAGCTATACTGCAATGAATTAGACTGGGTTAATACTTAATAAAACCCTACATAATGAAAAAGATAGATTAATAATGACCAATTCTAAGATTAGGCCACGTCGTAGTTTTATTTTTACGCCTGGGTTACGACCTGATATGTTTCCTAAGGCTCTTGCCTCTGGTGCCGATATTGTGTGTGTAGAGCTTGAGGATGGTGTCGCTCCTAAGGATAAGAATGTCGCTCGCGGTCATGCTATAAGCTTATTTGAGGCGCCCCAGGCTAGTGATGGTGTTGAGCGTATACTTAGAATTAATTGCTTGAGAGAAGCATTTGGTATTGCTGATCTGCAGGCGGTACTAGCAACTGACTCGCCTCCACCAGCCCTAATGTTGCCAAAGGTGAAAAGTCCTGAAGAGATCATCATGATTGATGATCTTCTAACCGAACGTGGACACAACACACGTTTACATATAATTATTGAGACTAATGCTGCTTTAGAAAAAGCCTTTGAAATTGCTCGCTGTAGCTCAAGAATTGATGCGCTTTTCTTTGGTGGTGTTGATATGGCTGCTGAGCTTAGATGTGAAAGCACTTGGGAGTCATTGCTCTATGCTCGTTCACGTGTAGTGCATGCTGCAGCTTCTGCAGGACTTGATGTAATAGATGTGCCATATCTAGATCTTGAGGATGAAGCTGGAATGCTTATAGCTGCAAGACAAGCAAAAGAGTTAGGTTTTTGCGGTAAAGGGTCGGTTCATCCAAAACAAATTAAGGGGCTTAATGAGGTGTTTACACCAACCTCAGAAGAGATAACTCGTGCGCAACAGATTACCGAGGCTTTTGAAAAAGCAGATACAGCGTTAGTTGTTATTAATGGCAAGTTAATTGAAAAACCTGTTTTACGTGAGATGTACCGGATTCTTGCAATTGCGGAAAGAGTTAAAGGTTAAACCTCTAATTTGATCTCTTGTTATATGGCTAAGTTCATATGAATAATTTGCTGTTTATCAGAACCAGTCTATCCATGAAAAAATCATGAAAATGAGTTAGCAAAAAGAACAAGTCCTAATACGGTAACCATAACCCATATTAAAATTTTTAAACCGGTAAATTTGCTTTTACCCCAGCCTATTTTGTCATCTCGATTTCTTTGTTTTGATGATGCTCTAAACTTTCCGATATAAAAGAAAATTCCTAGTGATAGAACAATGATTGCTCCAAAAACAAGAGTATTTAAATCCACTAACGACTTCTTAGTTTAGCTAGCAATCTAAGCATTTCCAGATAAAGCCATATCAAGGTTACCATCAAAGAAAAAGCCCCAAACCATTCCATGTATTTAGGTGCGCCTTGTTCTGAGCCTTGTTCTATAAAGTCGAAGTCTAAGACTAAATTAAGTGCGGCTATAGCAACGACAAAAAGGCTAAAACCAATCCCAAAAAGTCCATTGGAGTGAATAAATCCTATTCCAGTAGATCCAAACATGTTCATTACAAAACTGATCAGATAAAGAACTCCAATTCCCATAGTGGCAGAGACAATCATTAACCGAAAATTTTCAGTAGGTTTAATAATCCCTAACTTGTATAGCAGTAAAAGCGAAGCAAGCGTGCCTAATGTTAGTCCTGTAGCTTGAATTACAATTCCAGGGTATTGGGACTCAAATATTGCAGAAATTCCGCCCAAAAATAGTCCCTGTAAAAGAGCGTAGATAGGTGCGGTTATCCCTGCCCACTGCTTCTTAAATATAGTCACCAGAGCAAACACTAACCCACCGATAGCCCCACCAATTGTTGCTGGCATTACTGCTGCAGGATTCCCATCTTGGAAGAATAAATTCCATGTGTATGTAGCGCTTAGAACAAGCAAAGCCAATAACATGCCTGTTTTATTAACAGTGCCTTCCAGCGTCATGGTTTGTCCCGTCGTTATCCCTTCATTTGTGAAAGTAGCGTCATTGAGAGTGGGGTTGCCAGATCTGCCAAACATTTGTAGCGCTTTATGTGTTGCCATGTGCCTTCCTACAGAACAAGTTAGTTAATCTATACATATATAGGATAAATTAGAGTTCCGTTAATTGGAAATAATAACGCTCTGGAGTAGAGTC
>DJLG01000188.1:3660-4892 GCA_002434915.1 Proteobacteria bacterium UBA6522 | reverse complement strand
AGAAAGGTTCGTCCACAACATAACGGCCGTTTTTCATCTTTTGGAGTTGGGGTTAATACTTGGTATCCAGCTGACTCAAGCACTTGAACTGCTGCCCTTAAGTTTTCTGGTTCAAAATACCTATTGAATGTATCTGCAAACAAAACCACTTTAGAACTGTTAGCTGGCATTTCGTTAGATACATTTTTAAATATATCTTGACGCCATGCTGGGATAGACCTCTCCGAGGCTAAGCCAAGAAAACGACGACGTAGCCCCCTAAATATTGAAATATTCTGCGCATTAAAAAGCCAAGATAGTCGAGCAGCCCAGCGCGCATAACGAGGCAGATAAGCAACCATTCGGCTTCTTAAACTGAGGCCGTTTTGCTTATGATATTCATTCAAAAATTCAATTTTCATGCGCGCAACATCAACGCCGGTAGGACACTCTCGTTTACATCCTTTGCAACTTACGCATAACTCAAAAGTTTCATACATTTCTGGAGATGTCATAGCTCCCGATGATATTTGCCCTGTTAATGCTAAACGTAATGCATTAGCTCGCCCCCTGGTGAGATGCTGTTCATCTTTTGTTACGCGGTATGATGGGCACATAACACCAGAACCAAATTTTCGACAGGTGCCGTTGTTGTTACACATTTCGGTTGCACGGTATAGACCACCCCATGCCGACCAATCTAATGCGTCATCACGGGGAACAGGCTTGTATTCAACGGGAAAACGCGTCAAAGATCGATCATCCATGCGAGGAGGATCAACAATCTTCCCTGGATTGAAGCGACCATCGGGATCAAAGCACTGCTTAACTTCTCCGAAAGCACTGGCAATCTGTGAACCCAACATTGATTCAATAAACTCCGATCGCACAATTCCATCACCATGCTCACCGGACCAAGAACCCTTGAACTCTCGAACCAACTCATGAGCTGCACTTGCAATCTTCCTTAACTGCACAAGCCCAAGATCGGTTTTGAGATTCAGGATTGGACGCACATGCAAACAACCCACAGAAGCATGGGCATACCAGGTGCCCGTAGTCCCATTCTCAGAGAAAACATCTGTAAGTCGAGCTGTATATTCGGCCAAATTTTCTAGTGGAACAGCACAATCTTCCACGAAAGAAATTGGCTTACCATCTCCCTTCATGGACATAACAATATTCAACGCAGCCTTACGAACGTTCCATATCGAACGCTGCATTCCAGAGTCTTCGGCCCGAACAACACCACC
>DJLG01000188.1:0-3568 GCA_002434915.1 Proteobacteria bacterium UBA6522 | reverse complement strand
GGACGCACATGCAAACAACCCACAGAAGCATGGGCATACCAGGTGCCCGTAGTCCCATTCTCAGAAAAAACATCTGTAAGTCGTGCTGTATATTCGGCCAAATTATCTAGTGGAACAGCACAATCTTCCACGAAAGAAATTGGCTTACCATCTCCCTTCATGGACATCACAATATTCAACGCAGCCTTACGAACGTTCCATATCGAACGCTGCATTCCAGAGTCTTCGGCCCGAACAACACCACCTGGATATCCTAAATCACCCATAACTTCTTCTAGGTGATCTAGCTTTTTAAGTTGCTCATTCCGATCTTCCCCGGCGAACTCTACTATCAGCAGTGCGGCTGGATCACCTCGCATAAAAGTTGACATTGCACTATTAAACTCTGGGTTCTCACGAGCTAAATCGATTACTGTTCTATCAATTAGTTCTACCGCTGCTGGCCCAAGCTCAACTAATGTCTTAGTCGATTCCATCGCAGCAGCAAATGTCGGAAAATGACAGACGCCAGCAACCTTGTTAGCTGGAATAGGCTGAAGATCAAGATGCACCGAATCAAACCAGGCAAGCGTTCCCTCAGAACCTACTAATAAATCTGAAAGTCTAGAATCAGGGAGCCCAAGTCGATTTAGGTTATAGCCAGCAACATTGCGCAGGACCTTTGGCAGACGCCTATCCATCTCCTCTCGCTCACGTTCATAGAGTGATTGCATCTTTGTGTGGATATGGGCAACCCTTCCATCTTGGGCACTGGTGCTACCCGGACGCAATTTAATTTGGTCACCATCGGCCAAAAACGCATTAACTCCCTTAACGTTATCAACCATTAGTCCATAACGAATTGAATGAGCTCCAACACTATTATTACCAGTCATTCCACCTATAGTGGCTCGACTTGAAGTTGAAACATCCACTGGAAAAAACAAGCCATGAGGCTGTAAAAACTGATTTAAGTGATCGAGAACAATTCCAGGCTCTACCAGAATTTCGCGTTTTTCTTTATCGAAATGACGTACCGATGTTAGGTACTTACTTCCGTCCAGCACGAGGGCTTTACCGATGGTTTGCCCACATTGTGAGGTGCCACCACCTCTTGGCAAAATGGCAATGTCATGTTCAGCAGCAATTTGTAAAGCACGTGTGACATCCTGAGCATTTTTAGGCACTGCTACACCCACCGGAAACACTTGATACATTGACGCATCGGTGGCATAGCGTCCACGACTCAATGTATCAAAATAGACCTCTCCCTCAATCTCCGACTCCAATCGCTTCGCGAGCGGAGAATTCACTGTGTAATCGGGATGGCTCGACATTTATTGCCCTTTCTATACTTTTACTTAAACCAATTTAATCTTTAAAAAAGCATTAACAATCAGAATTTTACCTATCCTTTATTTCTTAAGATGACTCTCTATTCCTAGCAAGCCAGCCATCAACTAATTCAACCGTACTATCAACATCAGCGGAATGCATACCTTGCGATGCGCCAAGCGCCTGCACCAACTTATCGACCCTTTCTATATATGGTGCTCCAGCGGCAAGTGCCCTGGCCGCTGATGAGGGATTTTTCAAAGAAAGCGCTGCATTAGCATATTTTTCAAAAGGAACAAGATCGTTAGGATCAGCACCAAGTTTCACGCATAAATCAGCTACCCAGTTATAAACAGATTCTGAGCTACCCAAGTCAGAATGAACTGCTTCCCTGATTGGACGCATTTCCTCTGCCTGTATACAACGGTAATTACCAGCCAATAACATGCACCATTTAGCAAGAGGGACAAAAACCGAATCATGCACACGTAATTTAACTGGTAACTCTACCGAATTACCTCCTGCATCGAATCGAATATTCTGAATATCCTGCTCTATCTGATTAAGAATACTGGTATCAGTATCTCCCTCAAAACGTGCAGACTTAAAATTAGTAGGCAAACCAACTTGAAGGACATTGCATTTTTCTTCTGGCGGACGAAATGCCTGAGGATCTGGGCTACACAGAGTTATGCGCGAAGGATCCACATTGTCCCATACTGTTGGATCAGTATAGGCATCACGAATAGTAGCTGCATCAACACCGGGGATACGCCTTATAAAGCTTAACGGAGGCATATTCATGATGGACATGCATGGTTTACCCGATGCACCGACTTTACTTAGCAAATCCTTGACGACTGGAACACGATATTGCGGCTCCTGCATTGCAAGAACAATCAAATCATAATCTGAAGGGTTAGCTTCTTCTGGACCACCAGCAGTGACAGCACCTGGCATCTCTTTTGTATTTAGCTCAACCGGCTGATCAAGACCTCGAACCGGAAGTCGGATAATTGCCCCCTCATTGTTGATGAGTTCTGCTTCTTCTGGCAAGCAAATAAGGTGCGCCGAATGACCTGCCAAGGCAACCTTGGCTCCTAGTAATGACCCATAAGAGGCACCGAAAAAAAGAATATTGTATTTATCAGCCATGCTTCACTCCCGTAGTAATCGAATCTTCAGCCACACGACTGCCTATTCTATAAAAATGTTTTTTCTATTCCGCAGAATAGCCTCTAGTTAATTGGGATTTTTAAATAAAGCCTGCAGCCCACATCACCCAAACTGCAATAAATGAGGTTATTCCACCTACAAGCGTAACCCCACCGTAGCCTAAGATTCCCTCCTTTGCATCAAACCCGCTGAGGGAAGTACAAACCCAGAAATAACTAGAATTCACATACTTAATAATCACCGAACCACTTGCACCTGAAAGCATAGCAGCCTCAGGAGATAAGCCTAGAGTTCCCAGCATGGGAGCTACAAGCGCTCCTGCTGTAATAACTCCAACAGTGGTAGAACCAGTAATCATGTTACCGATTATGCCTATAACAAAGGGCAAGAGAATCGATGGCAAACCGTAGTCTGCAAAAAAACCAGCAATTGTGTCTACAGCTGGTGTTGCCTTTAAAACCTCACTCAATGAGCCTCCAAGCCCGGTCACTACTAGTATCATCGCAGAAACTCGAAGAGCTTCTTCCACCCATGAGTTTTTTGCGTCCTTACGGTGTTCAGGCGTTCTAATGTTTCTATAAGCAAGCCAAACACCAACACTAAGCGCCATTACGGGCCAGCCTATGTAAGCGAGCCCTACTCTAATAATGTGATCCTGCTCCAGAAATAGTCGAGAAACACTCTGGGCAGAAATAAGCAAAATGGGTACTGCAATTGGGGCATAAGAGCTAAAAACACCCGGCAAATTAGCCTTTGGATCATCTTCCAAAAAATTCTCACCGGTATATTTCTCTGCGGGCATTTTTTTAATTCTTGGACCAATAATATATTGCCCGTAGACCCAACCTGAAAGAGCGCCTACCAAGCAGGCTATGCTGCCATACATGATAGTGGCCCCAATATCTGCCCCAACTAACGCCGCAGCCGCTAGAGGGCCTGGTGTTGGTGGCACAATGGCATGTGTTAATTGAAGGGCACCTACCAAACCTACTGACATCACAGCAACCGTAGTTCCCATCATCTTTGCGGCCGAGTGCACCAGTGGATTAAGAATTACATAGGCGACGTCTGCAAAAAT
>DJLG01000107.1 GCA_002434915.1 Proteobacteria bacterium UBA6522 | reverse complement strand
TTTTTTTTTCGTCATAACGTCACCCTACTTTACAAGCCAGCCCCAGAGATTCCCCTCTGGTGCAGCTTCGCTGTCTATCTGAATATATATTTTTCCCTGGCGCAGACTGTCAACTTGATCAGAGGAAAGCTCTATCTCCCCTGAAAATGAGCCTTCAACACCTCCCACTACCATAAGCTCAGAAAAGGCTGTACCGCGAATCCCCATTCCAGGCCCCTCATGCAAACGAGCAGCTGTTACTATCCCAAGCAACCCCGTAAATGCGCCATCGATTAATAATCGCCCATTGTCAAATACTGCAGAACCTGACCCCGAACCTGCGATATCAGGAACCGTTGCTGCCTCGACAGGCATGACAGATAAACGCGCCATAAAAGTTTCCGTTGTCTGTGCTTCCGTGTAGCGGGGAGTAAAAGATAAAACAATACCAATCACTGCGATAACGCTAGCGATGCCTACACATAAACCACAAACCAAACTTACTTTATTACGCATACATTCCCCTAAAGCGTTTAGCTCTTAAGATAACCCTATATACCCTCTAGTTATCTCAATCTAATTAATGTTTAGTTGATTCTACTCTTACCATCGGCCAACCGGACACCTAAATTAAATAATTTCAGAGAGTTCAAAGGCCGATGACTGTAGAATAGGGCCAAAATTATCAATTGGAGCAGGCATGTCCCTTAATCATCCAAGACGCCGATTCATAGGTGGGATAAGCGCAACCTTAGCGACCATTACCACCGCAAAGTGGACCTCAAAAAAAGCCTATTCTCAGACGCAGCAAATGCCACAATATGCGTATGTAGGCTCATATACGTCTGAAGAGCGTGATGCTCAGGGCAACGGCATTAATGTCTATCGTATAGATCCAGATTCAAAAGATTGGCTACATATTCAAAATATTGATCTGGTCAATCCCTCCTTTCTTGCTTCAGACAGGACAAACAGATTTCTTTACTCAGTGCATGCTGATGGAGACTATGCATCAGCTTTCGCAATCGACGCACAGAGTGGTCAACTCAAGCTAATAAACCAGCAGACAACTGGTGGAACAAACGGGGTGCACCTGGCGGTGGATCAAAGTAATGGATTCCTTGTGGTCTCAAATTATGCCTCAGGTTCCATGGCGGTACTCCCAATTGCAAATGATGGGTCTCTCTTACCTCTTAGTGATATTTTTGAACTTGAGGGCTCGCCTGGACCTAACCTTATACAACAGACAAGTTCACATCCACACCATAATCCCTTCGACCCTGAAGGCCGTTTTTTTGTGGTACCTGACAAGGGTTTTGATAAGGTTTTTGTTTTCAGGGTTGATGCCAGTAATGGCACTCTTATACCAGCAGAAACTCCGTCCATTGCAAGCCGACCAGGCTCTGCGCCACGCCATGCCAGTTTTCACCCAACCCTTCCGTACCTTTATGTGATTAACGAACTTGACTCCACAATGGCAGTTTTTGAATATAACTCTAGGACAGGGGGGCTTAATGAAATACAACTTTTAACAACTCTCCCCAAGGGTTTTATGGACTACAACACGACAGCCGAGGTTGCTGTTCATCCATCTGGTCGTTTTCTTTATGGCTCTAATCGCGGTCACAACAGCATTGTTGCTTACTCAATCAATCAAATGACAGGTATGTTATCGCCCATTGGATGGACAAGTAGTGGTGGAGAACGGCCTCGTTATTTTGGAATTGACCCCTCAGGAACCCTGCTCTATGCCTGTAATCAGGACACCCATACAATTATTGGATTTGCGATAGACCAAAACACTGGAGAACTTTCACCGACTGGGATGATTGTGGAGACTGGAAGCCCTGTAACTATTGTTTTTATCTAATCCTTGGCTAGAAGACAATAAGATCAAATAGCTACTGTTTCAGGTTTTTTTATAAATTTTGCGGATTTAGGCAATGTCAGAACGGCAACAAATATAACCAGTGCCGCACAAGATAAAATCGCAAAAAGTGCAGAAAAACCCCTTGTTCCATATATCCAGCCAACCAATGGTAATGTTGACGCCATAACGGTAAACGTTAATGCAGACCGAACTGCGTATGCCCGACTGCGCCATGCGGCCGGTGCTACACGACCAACCAAAACATCATTAATTGGAATTTGGCCAAAGACAACAAGCATAAAGGCAGTTGCCACAACGAGCGCTGAAAAACCTACCATAGAAATCATGATGGCAAAAAATATTGTTTGTAGAATTGCGATAAAAGAGAAAACAGTTCGAATGGAATAATGATCAACAAGATAACCAACCACCAACTGCGCTAAAGCAGCGAACGAAAAAACCAGAAAGGCGTACCACCCAACCATCGTAGCTGTTCCTGCTAACTCTGGCATTCTTTCATTTAAGATTTTTGGTAAAGAGAAGGTTGTACTCTGGAATACAAAACCGCCTATAGCTGTGGTAACTAAAATGATACTAAACACCCAGACAACATTTTTTCCTATTAATTCTGAACTTGTTCCAATTCCCTTAATAGAACCTTTGGTCTTTTGGTCAGGTGAATCGAAACTGGTCGTTGAAAGAAAAAACCACCAGTACAAAATACCAGTAAAAACTGATAACAATCCGGGAACCACGAAAGCACTTCTCCAACCCCATATATCAATCAGAAAACCAGTGACAAGGGCTGCACATGCCACTCCCAGGTTTCCAAAGACGCCATTAATCGCTATAGGAATGCCGGTGTTCCTTCGGTCTTCTACGACCATTGCAAGACCAACCGGATGATAAATTGCAGCAAATATGCCAACCAATACCAGGCTTATAGAAATCTGCAAAGGATTATTTGCAAAACCAGCAAATACTGAACTAGCCCCAATACCAATAAAAAAAATTACCATCATTCCATCACAACTCCACCTATCAGCAAGCCATCCAGCTGGAATTGAAAACAAACCAAAGGCAATGAACCCAGGCGTGGCATATGGAATTAAGGCAGCGTAATCAATATTCCATTCAAGAGTGAGCATCAATGCAGCCGAAGTTGCAAAAATAAGCACAAAAAAGTGGTCTAAAAAATGTCCTAGATTAAGAAAGAAAAATTTCAGTCCATGCTGTGACTTGCTTATCATGTTACTGAGATTGTTGGATAAGAATACGCGCTAGAGTTTGTGTATCAGGTTCTAACTCATTAGTTCCAATCGGCATTCCACCAACAGAAAGCATATAAGCAATCACGTCGATAAACTCTTCATCAGTCAACGAAGTTGGATTGTCCGATGGCATAGTTACCCGGGTATATTCAAACAATGTCGCCAATGATCGCCCCTCCCATACACGAAGAAATCTCGCACGTGCTAAAGGAGGTGTTGATCCCATGTCTGGATCCTCTGGAGCTCCATTCAACCTTCGACCATGACAAGATCCACATGTCCCCGAATAAAGAATTTGGCCTCTTTGTGCTTGTGCTTCGGTATAAACGCCATCCCAAACCGACGCTATTTGTAAGCCCTCTTCAAAACCATCCAGGGTGGATGTCGCTTCTGCAACTGTCACCTCACCAAAACTATTAGTCCAGGCATTTCGGATATAAGTTGCTAATGCGGCAATTTCATCTGCATCCAAACCTGGAAAGGCCGGCATTGCGCCTGCACCTTGTTTAATATTGGTGATAATACGAGTGGCATCAGCTAATTGCTCATTTCCATTCAAAGCCAGAAATATTGGTGGGCTACCAGAACCAGAATCCATGTGACATAACGCACAGTTAGCCTGGTAAATCTGCTGTCCTTGCTCAAACTGACTCATATTAGCTAATTCCTGAGCTTGGCTAGCAACAGAAACAAACAAGATACTGCTTAAAATACCGATTAATTTCTTCACTATCCGGGCTTTCCTATTTATACCTATACCATCGCATATCAGGACCAAACATCGGAATCCGAGATGCCTTCATCTAAAACCAGTTCTGCTCTGATTGTAAGGTCTTTTTTAACTTCATTATTAGTTCTAAAAGGGAAATAGTTCCTTCCAGAAACAAAGAGTGTATACATACCATTAGGAACCCTAACCTCTGCAATTCCATTTTCATTGGTAAAAGCCCTATAAGGATGGGCCTGAACCTGTACGCCCTGGATTGGAACCTGAGTTGCAGAATCTACGGCTACTATAGTCAACAAAGAATCAGGCTCTTCCAAAACTCTAACGCGAAAACTCACGATGCTATCCTCATGTACGGCATCTGAATTCTGAAGTTTGACCTTAGCTTCCCAGTTATAGAACCCAATTTTCTGAGGGGCATTTAACTCACATTCTGCATAGTAAAGAGAATCTGTACCAGCATAGACATCATCGCCAACTAAAACATCGGCCTGCTCAACCCCATCCTGATCATGCACACAAAAAGACCACCCATCGGGCTGGCACCCAGAAGAACAGCTAACCCCAAGCTTCATATTAAAGGTTTCTCCGCACCCAATAACTGAAGGTACATCCCAAGCAGAAAGGTTTGTGTGGTGTGGTTTAACCATAAAAGAAAACTGTGATATTTCCTCACCACACCAAACATCATTCTCTTCATATGCCGGATATATTATTGACCAGGTGTGTTTGCCAAGCGTGATCGGTGCATCCGCCACAAACTGAATCGTTTTATTAGCGTCATTATAAAACTCATCAAGTGAAATA
>DJLG01000044.1 GCA_002434915.1 Proteobacteria bacterium UBA6522 | reverse complement strand
GTGGAGACTGCTGTAAAAAAGATTCTGCAAAAAGAATACCCTCGAATTTCTGTTTTGGCAGAAGAGAGTGGGGGCGACTTATCCAATGACGGATGGCTTTGGATAATAGACCCATTGGATGGAACAAGGAATTTTGCCTCGAACATTCCACATTTTGCAACCGTAATAGCATTGGCATATAAAGGTGAAGTACAGTTAGGGATAACTCACGACCCCATTAGAAATGAAACCTTTCACGCTTTGAGGGGGCAAGGCGCATTTTTGAATGGCCAAAGCATATCCGTTTCTCAAGAAGATCGCTTGGCTGAAGGGATTTTAGGCCTAGATTTATCTTATGATGATCAGGGCGGCGCAAATTCACTAGATATCATTAAAAGCATTTGGCCAGGCATGCAAACAGCTCGAATCTTCGGCTCAGCTGCCCTTGGCCTGGCTTACCTCGCAGCGGGACGACTACATGTTTTTTTTCACCATAAGCTTGAGCCCTGGGACCAAGCATCAGGATTGCTTATTGTCGAAGAGGCAGGGGGGATGATTACTGATAGAAGGGGACAACGAGCGGGCTTGGAAAGTGATGGAATAATAGCAGCTTCTCCTAATGCCCACGCAGAGTTTACGGAGCTAATAAAACAAAGCGCTTGGCGAGGAGAAAACAATAGCGGTAATTAAAAGAGGCTGCAAAACTTGCAGCCTCTTTTAACTTATTTTTAATTGAATATTATTTACCGGGTTCAAATACTACAACGGTGGCAGTAGGCGCGCCTGCCTCGTCAGTGCCGACCCCTATTACCCCTAGCCATACACGAGCGAAGCTTTTTACGCCTGGACCGGTTTCACCAGGGCCAATAACAAGAGTCATATCACCCATATCCCAGCCGCCATTACGAAGGTTTACCAGAATGCTGATGCCCTCTTCTTCAGAGTTGGTAATAATTTCTTTGAGCCTAACAATGGTGCCAGTCGCATCTACTGAAGGGCTCCCTATTCCTTGTCCTATACGAATCGTGCCGGGCGTTCTAAGAGGCACAACAATTACGTCGTCATCAGGGCCTGCAATAATCGGATCTGCAAACACAAAATCTGCATCCGACAAGCCTGCATCCTCTATCTCTGAGAACCTATCAGAATGAGCCGCATCTGTATCGGGAGAATTTGCGTTGTATGCATCTTCTTCAGCGTCTTCTTTTATAACAACGCTTCCACCGCAACCTAATACACTTGCACCAGTATGTCTCTCTACTGGATCTGGCTTAAAGTACTCTACCACCACGGACATTTTCTCGGGCCCTTGACCTCCAGTTATGAGTATAGAGCCATCTTGCATTGTTATTTGTCGATGTCGGTTACGAGAAACATTTAGCTTGGGGCCTGGAGACCATTCTCCTGTCGATGGATCATATATTTCAGTTGAATCCAGATTTCCCTCACCACCACTCACGAATACGCGCCCGTCCTGTAGTAGTGATCCAGAGTGATCGGACCTTCCCGTCATCATTGGGCAGGTGGTATACCATGAATTTGTTTCAGGATCATATATTTCGGATGTTGCAAGCTTACCCTTACTTCCAGTCACAAGCACTTTGCCATCTGGTAAAAGATGCGCTGTGTGAGATAATCTTGCTTCGTTCATTCGACCAGCGGATGACCATGTATCTGTTTCGGGATCATATATCTCAGCTGTATCTGTAGCGTCCGAAAGCTCTCTTTTGCCCCCACCTGCTACTAGAATACGACCATCAAGCAACAGAGTTGCACTATGGTTTGATCTGCCAGTAGTCATTTCAGCAAGCTTTGTGATTGTGTCAGTAGCCGGATCAAAAAAGGCTGTCTTTTTTAATTGAGAAAGGTCGTCTGTGCCACCAATTATAATTACCCTTCCATCATCTAATAATGTGTGGGTATGCCTTTGTATCCACGTGAGAGGCTTTGGGCCCTTTGTCCATGCATCAGTGGTTAGATCGTAAAGCTCAGACGTTTTTAAGGGGTCATTACTGCTGTTTTGCCCTCCTGTTATAAACACACGACCATCCTGCAAAACAGACCCCGCAGGGCTTTCTCGGCCAGCAGCGGATAATGTGTTGATCATTTCAGCCAGGTAAGTCCATTCTTCTGTAGCTGGATCATATAGCTCGGCAGACTTCAATCTTGGCACTCTTTGTTGTGTAGCGCTGCTAGAACGGCCGCCTACAACCATTACTTTTCCGTCAGGCATTAATAAAACGACGTGGTCTTTACGTCGATCGCTCATTTCACCTTCGGCAATAGTAAAAACACCCTCTCCATACTGGGAAGTTGTAGAAGATTCTTCGCCACCACTATTATCTTTCCCTGCGCTCTCTTCAGCGGTATCGGATCCCCCGCAGGCGAACACAAAAATTAAGCTGCAAATAAATATAGATAGAGTAATAAATTTCATCATAACGTCAAAATCTTACATCAAGATCGCAACTAGCGCAGCTTTTTGATCGTAATGAATACTAGTAATGTAACCGAGATGACGATTACAGCACTTGTTCCTGCGGCCAAAGAAGGCCCCAATGCGTCTGTCATAAATCCTAAAGCTATATGGCCTGCGGGCCCGATGCCAAATGTCAAAACGAGCACACCAGTCAATCTTCCTCTCATACCCTCGGGAGCAGTTCGTTGCATTATTAGAATTGCCAACGTGTCATAGCTAGCCATTACTAACCCCAATCCACCAATTATCAACACGGCTATATAAAAATAGTTTGATAAAGATAAACCCAACAACAAAAAACCGCAAACCAGCAAAACCAGGACCAGAAGTGAGCCGAGGCGCTCAAGGGTTCTTAAGCCTGCCAGTATGATCGATCCTAAAACCCCACCGACGCCAAAAGCCCCGTTCATTATTCCCAAACCAAAAGCGCCAACCCCGAAAACACCTACATCGGCTAATATAGGAAATATGGCACTGATGCCATAGCCAAAAGCTTCAGCAATGATAGCTAATATAACTACCCCGATTAATAAACCGGACCCCTTAATCACACTAAGCCCAGACTTTAAATTGTCCAATACTGACGAGCCATCTAAATCGCCCTTGGCGTCGACATGCCTTATTGCAATTACTGCTACTATTGCCACCCCATATGCCATAGCGGCGATAAATACAGCCAGATAAATGCCTGAGGATTCAATTATGAAGCCTCCGATTATTGCCCCTGCCGCACCAACCAATCTCAAGCCTAAAGACCAAAGGGATATGCCGTTTAATGCATTATTTGGCCCCACAATGTCATATATGTACGTTTGGCTGCAAACAAAAACAATAGGCATGCTGGACCCAATTAAAGCAGTCAGCAAAAAGAACAACCACACATCTTGAAAATCGGCCAGAACAAGTAAACCTAAAATAATCGAACAAACGCAAGATATTATCCATACAATCACTAATAATTTTTTACGACTGTACTTATCTGACCAAACTCCTGCAAACGGGCCAATAAAAACACTAGGTATGGCGAAAACAGCGAAAGCAACGGTTATTAAAACCGGTGAACGAGTCATCTCTAAAACTAGCCACGCAATTGCTGTTTTAAGCATCCAGTTAGCTATTGACGATGAAGTCGCGCAAATCCATACCAACCTGTAGTCCCGATACAGAAAAGACCGAAAAGGCCCATGCTGGATTCTTGATAATTTAGGCTGCATATATAAAGCCTAGTTAGTCCAAATTTGGAATGACAACTTCATTAATTACTTTGGCAAGCCCGTCTTCCTCAACCGGAGGAGCAATATAGTCGACAGAAGCAGTCATTGAGTCAGGAGCATTTCCCATTGCAACTGAAAAACCAACGCAGTCTAGCATAGACTTGTCATTGTAGCTGTCGCCAACAGCTAAAAATGAACCTAGGTTTTTGCCAAGAAATCCTGCAATTTTCGCTGCCGCAGTGCCTTTATTGATATTACTATGCGTGAAGTCCACTGCCCAAAGGCCGTTATAAGGCAAAAAAGCTTTAGTAACATTCAAACTGCTATTACTAGATAGCCGCCCTTCTAGCTCCTCGGACACTTGTTCAGATAAATTCATGGCCGAGATCCTTGTATATCCGTAATTCTTCGCCTCATCCCAGTCGCTGCAGATCCAATTAGATTTTTTTTCATAAGAACCTGAATCAATATTAGTGTTAACTCCGTCAGGGCGAGTGCCAAAAAAACTTAGACGGGAAGTTTTTAGCTCGTCTAAAATCAAGCATATTTCATAATTCGATAAACTAACAGCCCACAAAACCTTTTTGCTAGAAGCAGACACTATAGTTGATCCTCCGTCACAAGCTTGAGGAGAGGTTAATCCTAAAATGGAAGCATAATCTAACACCTCAGCAAGCTCGCGGCCAGTTAATATACATACTGGAATCCGGTCTCTTATATTTGATATAGCCGCTGATACATCATCAGATATTATTTGGTCAGGACGAAGAATAGTCCCGTCCAAATCTAACAAAACAGCTTCGAACTTCATGAAATATACAGACTCCTAATTTTAATTATTTAACGGAGACTCATTTTTTATTCTCGGCAAAATGAATTCCTCTATAGCAACGGACAGGCCATCATTTTCCACGGAAGGAGCAATATATTCAGCAACATTTTGTAATTCTTTAGGTGACTGACCCATTGCTATTCCATAGCCACACCCTATAAGCATCGTAATATCATTGTACCCATCTCCAGCGGCAGCCAAATCATTAATTGATAAACCCAGCAAACTGGCGAACCTTTTTGCCGCAGCCAATTTATTTCCCTGTGAATGAGTGAAATCAATCATCCACTCCTTGTTGTCGGTTCTTTGAACTTTAGCGGTATAAAGTAATTTACGATCATTTAAGCTGCTCATTATTTTTGATGCATGTTTTTCAGTAAGAGAAGTTGCGGTGATCCTAGAGATTTTCCAGGTGGATATCTGATTTACTGAGCTGACGCGTTTATCCTGATCGACTGCTATGAAGTCTAACGAATCTTTATCCAGAAGCGCGAATATATCCTCCGCATCAGCTACTTCCAAACACTGTAAATCTATGCAACTGTCTGATTGAGCATCAAATATCCTTGCCCCGCCCTCAGAAATTTGAGGTGCACTGAGACCGAGATCTTTAGCGAGCCAAGAGATATCATGAAAATCCCGGGAAGATATGATTGCTACGGGTACTAGCTGCGATAGCCTGTGAACTGAATCTCTAACTGCAGGAGTAACCTGCATGTGTATTGGGGCGAGCGTTCCATCGCAATCAAAAAGAACGGCCTTGATCGGATTATTCATGGATACAACGGTACAGCTGGACAGCATGTGATCGCAAGAGCGTATAATCAGGTTTAACATAAAAACTGAGGAAAAATGCTATGGCTGACTGCACATCGTTTTTTAATGGAGACTGGATCCCAACAGAAGAATGTAAGTTAGACGTGTTCGACAGAGGGCTGCTTATGGGAGATGCGGTGTTTGATGTTGCCCGAACCTATAATGGAAAACCATTCAAGATTGAGAGACACTTTGACAGAATGCGAAGATCTTTGAAATATGCCAGATTGGATATAGGCATGTCCATGGATGAGTTTGGAGAAATAATTATAGAGGCCGTCAAGCGCAACCAAAAACATATACCAGAGGTGGGGGATTTGATTATTTGGTTTTTTGCAACTCGAGGTAAAGGCCCCTGGGCCTGGTCTGCGGGGCCACCTGCGGTAGGATGCAGAATTGCTCCAGTTGATTTTGCAAGATATGCTCCCGAGTTCTTAACTGGAGCACATGGGGTAATAACAAAAACGAAAAGCCATGCCCCTGGTACAGTAGAACCAAAAGTTAAGCACTACACCCGCATGAATTTTGCTATGGCTGAGCTAGAGGCTAATGATGTGGTTCCTGGCGGCTGGCCTATATTGACAGACCATGAAGGCAATATTACCGAAGGCACCATCAATAATGTTTTCTTGGTTACTAATGGCACTATCAAAACGGCAACCGACCGGTCTATTCTTCAGGGGGTTTCAAGATCTGTTGTGTTTGATTTAGCTGGCCAACTAGACATTCCAATAATTGAAGAGGATTTACAGCCATATGATTTATATACAGCCGACGAGGCATTCGTTTCCTTTACGGGACCAGGCGTTTTACCTATGACAAAAGTGGATCATAGAGAAATAGGGGATGGCAAAATAGGGCCTGTCGTAAGCCAGCTGATCGCAGCCTGGTCAGAAAATGTAGGCATTGACATAGTAGACCAAGCACAAAAGTTTGGATCTAGAGCTTGGCCCTAATTAACAATCCCCAATAATTTAGCTTTTGTATGGATAGGCGTCAATATAGACGGTTGCAGTGCCTTCCATTACCTTGACTTGATCTTGGTTCGTGCAAATGCAAGATAAGCTGACAATTGGCTTATCATTTCTAACCTTTGTTACTAGGCATTCAGCAGTGACGCTGTCATTTAGCTTAACTGGTGAAATCCATTTACACGATTGCCCAAGAAATATAACCGTGTAATCGTCTCCGGCCATGACATTACCTAAAATTGCAGAAATAAGACCGACTAAAATAGTTCCGTGGGCTATTTGGCCTCCAAAACGTGTGTTGGAAGCATAGTCTGCAGATAAATGGACAGGCTGGTCATCGCCACTTATTTTTGCGAAGGATTCAATATCCTCGAGCGTAATTTTTTTTGTTATAGAAGCAGTTTTTCCAACTTCAAAAGCCATTGGTATTTTCATGTCTTATTTGTTCCTATTACAGTTGCCACTGTGGTAGTCCCACTGCCGCCAATATTAACAGCAAGGACATTTTTGTTTTTTAATTCCGCTTGATAAGGTCCTGCCTTTTCTGATACCTGTAAGTAACTGTCAAGCAGCTGGCGTACGCCTGTAGCACCAACGGGATGTCCGGCCCCGATTAAACCGCCACTTGGGTTCAATGGCAAAAGGCCACCCCTTTCTATCCAACCCTTTTCGATAGCAACGTGGTTTTCACCGGGTTTTGTTAGTCCAATCAAGTCTATTGATGCATAAGATGTAGTTGTAAAACAGTCGTGAAATTCATAAGAATCGAGTTTCGAGGGACCAGCAATGCCTGCGCGATCGTATGCATCCGTGATAGCTTTGCGAGCATGTGGCAGTACGTATCCACTATTTTTACTTTCAGATAGCTTGTCTGATAATGCAATTCGTGCGGTGGTGTGCCCCCACCCTAGAATCGAAGGGATGGAATCTGAATTGATACCATGAGTTTTGGCATACTCAGCAGCAAACTTATCCGAAGCAATTATTATAGCGACTGCTCCATCTGTTATCTGGGAACAATCCTTTACGGTGATTTCTGGAGATATCCTGGCAGTTAATTTATCTGACAAGCTTGCTATATCCCAGTTTCTGGCTTGAGCTTTTCCATTGAGGCGAGCATTGTCGAACATAAGGTCTGACAGGTAAGACTGGCACTCAGAATAGTAGCCATGACTCAGGCTAAATCGATTTATATATTCACTTCCTAGCTGCCCGAATAGCTTAGGAAACGGGAATTCGATTCCCTTAGCCTCCCTGTCATACCATGCTGCCGTTCCCAGAAAATCCCCACATTTTTGCGGATCAACTGTTTTCATTTGTTCGATTCCAAT
>DJLG01000175.1:6171-9514 GCA_002434915.1 Proteobacteria bacterium UBA6522 | reverse complement strand
GATGCGGTGACTGAATCAATCCTCTAAAGCTGGCGCTAATTCCCGAGTAACATACCCTGCAATATTTCTTGCCTCAGCAGAGGTAAATACCCCAGTAAATCCTGGCATCTCATTCCGACCATTTGCAATCAACCGTACCACTTCCCCAAGGCCTAGTCCTGGTGGAATTGGAGGGCCTACATGTCCTGCCTGCCCATCTTCACCATGGCAGGCCACACAGGCCTGAGCGTAAAGCAATGCTCCTGCCTCAATGTTTGGATTACCGATTGGTGGGCCAATCATATTAGAGGTATCAGTTACTGCCGGTGGCACAGGGTCAAGTGTGCCATTAAGCGAAAATAGCCAGACACTATCACCACGTGGAGAACCAGCAAAAACATTACCAGCTGATAAAATTGCAACATACTGATCACCTTCATAATCAAAGGTTGCAGCCGTAGCATTAGCTCCAGCACCTGTCTGAAATTCCCATAGCGCATTACCAGTATCAGATTCTAGGGCCATTAATCGACCATCACTGCGACCAACAAAAATAAGACCAGAAGCCGTGGCGATCGAACCGGAGTAGCAACGATCTTGCCAGCGCTGCCACCATACAACCGTATTCGTTGTTGCATCCATTGCTGTAAAAACACCTGATGGTCTAATCGACGATGCACCACCAAACCTACCCCCCATATAACGCTGCCCGCCCGGAGGATCATCGGTTTCATCAGCATTTACTTCATAGAAATAAATTCTCTCGCTAGCACAGACAAACAGAAGTTGGCGCTCGGGATCGTATGACGTTGGTGGCCAATTAGCGCCTCCACGGGTTCCAACAGCACGTTCTTCCCAGAACGGAACAAACACATGCTCATCATAGGGGAGTGAATAACCTTCAGGAGGAACTGGGATGGTGTTGGGCTTGAAAGGCTCCCCCCGAGGAATAGGCTGCGTCGCAGATGTAGCCTGCCTTGGCTCCTGTGGCACGGGAACCTCGTCTATGCCGATAAGCGGCTCACCGGTTACACGATCTAAAAGGTAAACCCATCCGGTTTTATTAAATGAGGCAACAGCTCTGCGAGGTTCACCATCGATCTCTGTATCATAGAGAATAACGGGAGTTGCAGAATCAAAGTCCCAAATATCATGATGCACTTGCTGAAAATGCCAGCGATATTCACCAGTCATTACATCAATCGCAACTGTAGAGACCGAAAATAAATTATCCCCGGCTCTTATCTCTCCATTAAAATCTGGTCCAGGGTTTCCCGTAGAGAAATACAGAAGCCCGAGCTCCGGATCGATAGCTGGCGTTTGCCATACAGTTGCCCCACCATGCTCCCAAATATTGGAATCTTGCGGCCAAGTATCATGGCCTATCTCACCTGGGCCAGGTACTGTAAAAAAAGTCCACACTAGAGAGCCATCATTAGCGTCATAAGCTTTTACACGGCCTCGGGTACCAAATTCCGCACCTGCGAAACCCGTAATAACCAATCCCTCATAATAACGGGGCGCTGATGTGATGCTGTACCCTTCCTGCCATCGCTCTGCTTGGGTAGACCAAACCACCTCACCGGATTTGTAATCAAGAGCGACCAATTTTCCATCGAGCTGGCCTACAAATATCTTGTTTTCGCCAAGCCCTAATCCCCTATTAGTCCACCCACAACAGATTGTGTCTATATTTAAATCAAGCTCAGCTTCATATCGCCAGAGAATATCGCCGGTGTCTATGCTGATCGCGAATACGTCATCAGCTCCTGTAGCAATGTAGAGCACGCCGTCATAGACGATCGGCTCTGCTTCCCCTGAATATTGTGGGCCAATACCCGAGCCGCCAAGTTGCGTTCGCCAAACACCCTTAAGTTCATTAACGTTACTAGGATTGATTTGTGTCAGAGGCGAGTAGCGACGGTTATATAGATCACCACCATTAGTAACCCATTGGGTGGTCGGTAGGCTCGCAAGTTGTTCTGGCGAAAAAACTGCTGCCTGTTGGCCAAATACAGTTAACGACAAAAACATAAAAATACAAACCAATAATGCGCGTATTATTTCAGTGACTTTCACTGTAGCCTCCTAATTGATTCTGGGAATACTAACAGCGATAGGATAATAACTAGTAGTTAAGTATGAACTTTCTAAAAAATATGGCGCCCTAAGAATTATCTAATAAGATGATCCGCACGCATAATTTCTAATTTTATAGACTGGGCACTTTAAAGTACTCATGCAACTGAAGGACTCACCTACTAGCTATAGTTGGATATCCATTGCTTTGCACTGGGCAGGGGCTATTGCCATCGTCATGTTGTGGTTCATTGGAAATTCCATGAGCTCGGAAAATATTGGGGAACTTGAATATGCGAGTCTAGTACATATACATACTTCAGTAGCAACAGCGGTCTATTGCCTGTTGATTATTCGGATTGTGCACCGAGTTACAATGGGATTCCCTAATACACCGTCAGATATACCTAGGATAAGGCGCATACTCACCCGTTTAGTCCAAGGATTTCTTTTGATTGGTATGACTGCCATGCTGATCTCAGGTCCTTTGATGGTCTGGGCAAACGGAGATGTAATAGGCGTCTTTAACTGGAACGGTTTCCCTAGCCCTATACCTCCAAATGCAGCACTTTATGAACTTATGTTAAAAATTCATCAAATATCACGTTGGGCGCTGCTAGCAGGGGTATTAGTTCATGTTTTTGGGGTTTTCATGTCTAGTTCAGAAACTTTGAATAGAATGTTGATCACACCCCCATCTTCTAAGAAAACTCATGCTGCTTAGTTGTTCGGTAAGTGAAAGAGGATAATCCAGAATTATTTACTAGAATGGTAGACTGAGGAATAGAAATATTAAATTAACTAAAAGCAGTCTAGTCCAGATGGTTATAGGAGACTTAGCAAAAAAAATTCTTTGGCTATGGCTTATAGCCTCAGCTACTTTGACAGCTCAAATCACTTCTCTTGAGTCCGATCCGGACAAAATACTAATGCCAATCATTAGGCAGCCACTTGGAGGAGCATTATCAACAAGGAATAGTCAGTTAGGCATAGAGTTCACCTATGGCCAACTCCCAGCAATTGGAGAAACCCTGGGTATGCGCGTAAACCGCCTAGAGATTAATCCTCCGGTATTACGCCTCACTGTCGGGGAATCATTTGATATGGATCAACTTGTAGTGCGTGCTTATGGAGTAACAGGCGAACTGATAGAAGGGGTACCACTAAGGATAGAACTTGAAGTACCAGTAGGCTTAGTTGATATAGGGGGATTGGAGCAAAATAGTAAAAATCTTAATGCTATTGGCCCAGGGATAGGAAGAATATGGCTAGAATCAATGCTTCC
>DJLG01000175.1:0-5763 GCA_002434915.1 Proteobacteria bacterium UBA6522 | reverse complement strand
TATGAAAACATACCAGTCTTACCAGAATAGATTTTGAAACAGCATTAAAACTGTCTACAGCTACTCTGGTAGTAGCGACTCTTTCTCACTATTTAATTTTGGTCGATCAAAAGGAAAAGTTTCATTTTTTACACGAGGATCTGTCAATCCATTCCTCAAAAATGCTTCCAGATCATAGGGCACATAGCCTGTGATATTAAAATTATAAGCACCGCCATTTGGGATATCATCACGCCCAGGAAGGGCAATGGCATTATCATAAAATACGATGGCCTCACTCAAACGGCTAAATTCCCCCGTATGCATAAAACGGGCCTTTAGACCTACATTACGTAGGCTTGGCACTTTAACTTCACCACCATCTTCTTCTATCCCAGTTATAGCCTGACGACCCAAATCATACTTTGACAGTCTCAAACCAATATTTAAGTAGTCATTGTTTGTAAAAAGCGGTGGTTCATGACAATTGACACAACGTAACTCCTGGAAAACACGCCAACCAAATTTAGCATCTTCAGATAATGCATTTTCATCTCCTGCCATATAGTAATCCCATGGTGTTTGGTCTGGAACTAATGTTCTTTGATACGTTGCAATTGCAAACACAATACGGACAGGCGTTATGTTCTTGTCTCCAAAGGCCGCCTGAAATAAAGATGGGTAGTCTCGGTTAGATTGGATAGCCTCAAGCATGTCCTGAGGAATATCGCTTGCAAGAGCCAAGGGATCTACACTTTCTAGTTTGCTAGTAAGGTCTTCCCAAGTTCGACCAGACTTTGCCATTTCAACAGGATTAAACAAAGGCGAGGTTGCCTGATTTTCGAGAGATCCCCCTGTAGCAATAACTATTTCCCCTGTTAAAGGGTCTAGAAACTCTGATGTGGCACGACCATCCCAAAATTGCTCTGTTGCCCATAGAGAACCAAAATTTGATGGCGTTAATCGTGGTGTAACTTGTGGCTCAAAACCAAACATTGAGTGCGCTACTGGGTCACCACTTTGATCCATATGCACCACACCAGGAGAACCCCATACATCATCTATCGTTCCTTTGTCGCTGCCTGTATACCTACCGTATCTAGAGTCCCCGCCACCAAATGCAGGCTGATGGCAGGTGCCACAAGCAACAGTATCATTGCTTGAAAGCTGTTCATCCCAAAATAGGATTTTACCAAGAACGCGTTTAGTTTCTGTTATTGGATTTTCAACCGGCACAGGCACAGGAGACAGCTGAGCCGAGGCTTGCCACCAGCAGCCGAAACCCAAGCTAAAAAAAGTCAACAAAAGAATAGCTCTAATTGTCATAAACTATAGAATTCCTGTTCTATACACGCATTTCATTCTATTCTCGACTAACTCAACTAACTTATGCATATTGATGTCCATACACACACCACCTAGCCAAACAGTTCTTGAAAAACTAGATCTTACACGTGCCAAGCTTACTCGCTTTGAATCTGGGATTATCAACGACAGTTGGCGTGTAGAGAAGTCTAATCAAGAAATTTTTGTACTTCAGCGTGTAAACCCCATTTTTCCGGCCACCATCAACAACGACATTGATGCAGTGACTCAGCATCTTCAGAAAAAAGGAATACTGACACCCCATCTAGTGCGCACCCCCGAGGGGAAGCTATGGCTAGAGGAAAACAATCATATATGGCGCATCCTGACTTATATGCCAGGTATTACTCGAGATGTCCTCGAAAAGCCTTATCAAGCCGAAGAAGCCAGTGCACTTCTTGCCCGTTTTCATCTTGCTTTAAGTGACCTTAAACTAAAATTTTCAAGTCCGCGTATAGGAATTCATGACACACAAAAACATCTCAATGCACTAAATCAAGCCTTAGAGCAGCATAAAACTCACCCCCACTATAGTGATGTAGAACCTCTAGGGAAAAAGATTCTCGAAATAGCATCAGGCCTTCCTAAACTACCACTATGCGCCAACCGCTTGGTTCATGGTGACCCTAAAATATCTAACTTTATCTTTGATGAGATCACCAACAAAGCAATTTGCTTGATTGATCTAGATACAGTTTCCACTATGCCAATCATTTTGGAATTAGGAGATGCCATTCGTTCTTGGTGCAATACAAAGGGCGAAGAAAGTTCTAATGCTTTTCTTTCGATACCTTTTTTAAAGTCATCAATGATAGGTTATTCAAGAGAGGCCAAAGGTTTGTTAGAAGAGCAGGAATGGCGTGCGTTACCCGATGCTATCCTCACAATTACAATTGAACTAGCTGCCCGATTTGCTGCTGATGCGCTTACTGAAAGCTACTTCAGCTGGGATCCGAATCGTTATGCTTCTGCAAGTGAGCATAATCAAGTACGGGCCCAAAGTCAGGTACGCCTCGCAAAAAGTATTCAGGCTCAGTGGCATTCTATTCAGAATGTTGTTTTATCTAATGTAAACCTTGTCTAAAAACAATTAAAAAATGACCCCTGTATGAGGCTATAAAAATACTGGCTGATAAAAACTCAAAAGAAGCTCTACATCTTAATTTTCAATAGATAGGACATAAATTACCCATCTTTTTAATGACACTACCATGACAATTAATAATCTATAGGTCTCTAGGCTTTACTGCATGGTAGAAAATCTTGGAATCGTTGGCATATCTTGGCGACAAACAGATAGTGAAGCACTGGAAGACTTCTCATTATCCGGTAATAGCATAGGAGAAAGGCTTGCTTTATTTGCAGAGCGTGCCGAACTTTCCGAACTTGCTTATTTAGAAACATGCAACAGAGTTGAAATTATTTTCTCAAATAATCAAGAAACTACCCATGATATCCGCCCCTTAGTCTATGAGTTTTTAACTGGTCGACCTGCTAAATCAGGAGAGGCTGAACGTTCACTCAAAGCGTGGAGAGGAGAAGGTGCTTGTGAGCATCTGTTCCTTGTAGCGGCAGGATTGGACTCTGCTGCATTAGGCGAAGCTGAAATTGTTGGGCAAGTTCGCGCCTGTCATGAGTATTCAAAAAATCTTTCATTAAGCGGTCCTCGTTTAGAACTGCTTTTTAAAGAAGCCTTGCGAATTGCAGCAGAAGTTCGAGGCGAAACAGCCCTAGGAGAAGGCCGTGTTTCTCTTGCAGAAATTGCAGTCACCCATATTCGAAAGCGTATTCAAAAAACGCCAGGTCAAGTAGTGCTAATTGGTGTATCACCAATGACTGAACGATCAGCCATGTCACTTAAAACAAAATCTTCTGATGAGAAAAACTCACTAATTATCGTCAATAGAACATTACATAAGGCACACTCTCTTGCTGAAAAATTTGGCGCAAAGGCAATGGGTCTAGAGGAATTTTTACAAGATCCACCCGATGTTGAAGCACTTCTCATTGCAACTGGCTCAGATAAGCCCTTACTTACCGCATCTATTTTAGAACGAATATCTTCAAAAGTAGGCTCCGGCCAACCGCCACTACTCATAGATATGGGAGTTCCTGCAAACATAGAAAAAAGCGCGTGTGAAAGGTTAAATCTTAAACGGATCGGCATGGATGATATTGTGAATGAAGCTACAGCCAACCGTGAGGCAAGACTTATGGAAACTGCTCAAGCTCGCCACCTAGTTGATGAAGCGCTTAGCAGGATTCATGATCGCTTTGCAGATCAGCTTTATGGTCCTCTTTTAGGCGCATTGCAAAACCGTTTTCAGCATACTGCCAAAGAAGGCATAAATCGTTTGTTCAAGAAAGATCTTGATGGTCTTGGTAAAAATGAGCGCGAAGCCATAGAAAATTGGGCCGAGGTATTAGCAAGACGCTTTGCCCATATTCCTACGCTTGGTCTTAGGGGATTACTACATAATGGTCCAGAAGGTTCGCTTGAAGCTTTTCTTAAAGGGCTTGACCCAAAATTTGCTGATGAGTTACGACTTGCTTTAAGCAAAAGCTCAAAAAAACAGGTGGAAAACCGAGTAATAAAACCATGATGATTCGCATCGGAACAAGAGGATCCCATCTGGCTCGCACACAAGCTACGACCATAGCGAGTTACATTCAAAAGCTAGGGCATGAAACCAAACTAGTGATAATAAGCACCTCAGGCGATCAATCAAATGCCGTCTCTTTTGGATCGATTGGACCACAAGGTGTATTCGTTCGTGAAATAGAACAAGCAATACTAGACCATAAGGTTGATATGGCTGTGCATTCTTATAAAGATCTCCCAACGGAATCACCAGACGAGTTAATAGTTTCAGCCGTACCGGCACGCCTCGATGCCGCAGATGTTCTTGCTATGCGTAAAGAAGTCTTCACAGAAAATAAGCATAGCCTACCCATTATCTTAGAAGGAAAAGTTGGTACTGCCTCAGCACGTCGGCAAGCATGGCTGAGATATATTCGGCCAGATATCACAGTTAAACCAATACGCGGTAATGTGCCAACACGTATAGCCAAGTTAAAAGATGGTTTTGATGGAATTATACTGGCAGCTGCTGGGTTAGAGAGACTAAAGAATAGTCGGTTAGATGATGTTCAATCTCAGCTAAGTTTAGACAACGTGATAATCCAGCGTATTGATCCAGAGATATTTGTGCCAGCACCAGCACAAGGTGCTTTAGCCTTACAATGCCATCAAGATAATAAGGAACTCAAAGCAGTCCTAAAAGAGCTCGATCACAGCCCTACTCGGGAATGCGTTAATGCAGAACGAATGCTACTTTCCCGCCTTGAGGGTGGTTGTGATTTAGCGTTTGGCGCCTATGCAGCCCCTGATCCGACTTCCAATAATACATTTAATTTAATTACGCTACTCGAACACGATGGCGAGCTTCTATTTTCTAAGGAAAATGGTACTAATCTAATGCAACTGGTCGATACTGTCTGGCATACCTATGAAAAACAATGCTTTGATAACTGATTTATGAAAATGTTGATAGGACAACGAATATTAATAACACGATCAGCAGAAGATTGTGGAACTTGGGCTACACGTTTGGAGAAAATTGGTGCTATACCAATTATTTTTCCTTGTATCACCTGTGAAGAAATTGAGATCCCAACAGCAATTAATAATCTCACTAAATATTTAAAAACAGCCGATTGGATTGTTTTTACTTCTCGTCGTGGCGTGTCCTCATTTGCAAAAAATATAGAAAAAATTGGAAAAAATAGCTTGTCAAGCAGAACAAAAATTGCAGTTATTGGCCCAGCCACAAAAGATAGTGCTATTTCATATTTTGGTCATGCAGATCTTATAGCCAAGGATGGAACTGCAGAATCTTTAGGAAAAACACTTGTTTCTGTTTTAAGCAAAAACAGTCAAAATAGTGCGCCAAGAATCCTGATCTTACTAGCTGAAAATGCAGGTAATGTTCTAGAAAAAATTCTCGGTGAAGCGGGATGTAAGTGCACACGCATAAATGTCTATCGCACAGTCCCTGCTAATACAGGCGCTAAAAAAAAGCCCTTATCGAAGTTCAGTGTGGATAAAATCCTTCTTGCAAGCCCAAGTGCTGTAACCGGGTTTATAAATCAGATGGATCTCGATTCATCAGCAGAAATATTTACGATAGGACCATCAACAACCCGAGCGGCACAAGCTGCTGATCTAGTAGTGACAGCAGAGGCTAGCCGCCCAAGTCTTGATGGTCTAATGGAGACAATGCAATGAGCGATACATCCCCATATTCTCCAGGCCGTATTCGACCTAGGAGACTGAGAAAAAACCAGGTAGTCCGTGATCTAGTAGCTGAAACACATATTTCTCCTTCACAATTTATCGTGCCACACTTCGTGCTAGGA
>DJLG01000181.1 GCA_002434915.1 Proteobacteria bacterium UBA6522 | reverse complement strand
TTCCAGGTTTGATGCGAGCAAGAGCGGCTTGATCTTGTGGAAAATCATAAACGAAAGTGATTGTTTCTTTGTTGAGTTGCGGAGTAATTGCTGAACTGAATGCTAGGTCAAGCACTTCATTGCTTGCTAAGTTTTTTGGAATATCAAAACCTTTTTTTATAAGCTTCTGCTGAAGGGCAGTTAAGTCAGATTTAATATCAAAATCAAGAAACTCTAGAAATGCTTCACGGTAGGTTATCCGTAAAGTTTCTGGTGAAGGCTTAATAGGTTGTAGGACTGTTTTTACTAAATCCTCAACTTCATTCATGAGGTCTAGATCATTCCAACCTACCCTATACCATTCTAATAAAGAAAATTCCGGTTGATGCCAACGACCAAGTTCTTTATCTCGAAAGGCTCTAGAAATTTGATATATATCTCCATAACCAGCTGCTAATAGCCGTTTCATAGGGAGCTCAGGTGAGCTTGAAAGATACAACGATTCTTTGCCAAGAGCTTGAGATGATGCAGTAATTGATTCTATTTGAAAATCTGTTGCTCCAGCTTTTGATAGAGTTGGAGTTTCAACTTCTAGCACATCGCGGGTTGCAAAAAAGGATCTAATTTTAGCTAACATTTCAGCGCGTGCGCACAAAGTATCCCTTGTAGCTGTTGGTTTCCACTTAGCCAAGCGACTTATCCCTGTTTAGGTAGCTAATGTGACTGTACCAATCATCTCTGCCATCTTCACTTGTTGCCCTTGCTCTAGACCGGAATGCCAGGTGAACCTATCAGAAGGCATGATTAGGATAACAGTAGACCCTAGATTGAATTTCCCGATTTCTTCACCGCGCTTATATTGTCTCGCATGATTTTTATTTTCATCCCAAACTTTAGGTTTACCGCTAATAATTTCACCAAGCCAATGAATGCTGATGCTTGATACGTTTAGTGCGCCTACAAGTACTAATGCCATTTCTCCGGCATTAGTTTTAAACCATGTAATGACCCGTTCATTGTGACAGTAAAGCCCCCGTATAGAGGATGCAGTGGCTTCATTCACGCTAAAGCGTTTTCCAGGAATATAGCGCGTTCTAGTGACTGTGCCGGATATAGGGAGGTGAACACGATGATATTGGCTTGGGGAAAGGTATAGCGTTGCATAGCTGAACTGATTTGATAGGTTAAGACTTGTTGTTTCCCCGAGAAGTTCCTCAATCCTGTAGTTGATACCTTTTGCTTGAATTAATGTTCCATTTTTAGCAACACCAAACTGTGTTAGATAACCATCAACTGGAGAAATCACAGCGGTTTCATCTCCAACTATTGGTCGGCAGCTGCTTTTTAAGCGACGAGTAAAAAACGCATTAAAACTCTCGTAATTAGAGAGGTTCTGCTCCTCTGCCTCATCTAGGTTGATTTGATAATGTTTATGAAACCACTTAATTAGGATATTTTTGAAAGCGGGCCAGGTAGATCGAGTGGCGTGATAGACAACTATTGACATAAGCCGCTGGGGCAGTATGTATTGTGCCCATACCATAAGCGAACGTTTCATGGAGTAGATTTTTCTAAATAGTCCACTTTAGAATTTAAATAGTGTCGACGGATGGTTACAAAATCGTTAGCAATTATCTCAGCTTCATGAGGTGGGCTAAAAACAGCAATCAATTTTTTTTCCGGGCTAATCACATAAATAGTAGGGTTATGAGTCACCGAATAAAATTGTTCGCCAGGTTGATGTTGAGTATGCACAATCACACCAAGGGATTTTAATAATGGATCTAAAGCCTCTGGTGATCCGCTTAAACCTTGAAAATTAGTATTAAAGTTTTCAAGATAATTATTGATTTGTGAAGGATCGTCTCTGGCACCATCAACGCTCACAAATATAACTTCAGGAGGTGTAATTTTTGGTATTTTCCAGTCATTGACCATATTAGCGAGAACGTTTAGTGTCAAAGGGCAAATATCTGGGCAGTGGGTGAAGCCAAAAAATAGCAGGCTAAAACTGTCGCTTAGATCAGAGGTATTAAAATTTTGACCCATTTTGTCAATCAACTGAACCTCTGGTAATTGCGCGCCGCCTTCTAGTAATGTGGCAACTACCGGAGGCGGTACCTCACGCTCTGCGGTTAAAAGCATGATAATTCCTCCTGCTAGCAGCGTAAGGCCGATTATCAGAATATTTTTACTTGTATTGCTCATGTTCTTCATTATCTCACAAGGAGTATCATCCGCGTTCAATGGACGCATCAGATTTAAATCAAGCCCTTAAAGAAACGGAATCATTGGAAGCATGGGTAGCTTCCGTTAGACAGTTTTTTGAGTCATATGAGCTGTTTTATGGGCATGGCACAGAAAATCCTTTAGATGAAGCCCATTGGCTTGTTGAAGCGGTCAATCGATATAACCCTGAAAGGCCCAATATTTCCATTGCGTCAAAACGTGATGTTGTATTCAATATTGCGCTTAAAAGAGTGGGCGAGCGTAGGCCATTAGCCTATTTATTAAATGAGGCTTGGTTTGCCGGACTGTCCTTCTACGTTGATGAGCGTGTTTTGATTCCACGATCCCCATTAGCCGAACTTATTGAAAGGCAATTCGCTCCCTGGACTTGTCTTGAGCCAGGTCACCGTGTGCTAGAAATTGGGACTGGGAGTGGCTGTATCGCTGTGGCAATTGCTCATCACTGTCCAGGCGTGCTTGTTGATGCTACAGATATTTCCAACCAGGCACTGGACGTAGCTGCTATAAACGCTAAAGGGTGGGAGGAACAGGTTAAGATTATTGAATCCGATCTTTTTTCTGCTATAAATGGCCAGTATCAAATAATAGTTTCTAATCCGCCGTATGTTGCACATGATAGATTGGTGGAGTTGCCGATGGAATACCAACATGAGCCGTCTTTAGCTCTCGAAGGAGGTACGGATGGACTCAATATTGTCAATCGTTTGTTGCCTCTTGCTGCGGAATATCTAACACCTGATGGACTGCTTTTCTTGGAAGTTGGTGAAACTCAGCAGGTTTTTGACTCATCTCATATAAGACTTCCCGCAACCTGGTTAGAATTTGATAGAGGGGGAGAGGGGGTTGCTGTATTGACGCGTGAAGAATTGACTGGATACTTAGCGGATTAGTGTGCTTGCTAGCGTAGGGTGTAGGGTTATCTAGGGGCAAGACAGGTAGCCTTTCAAGATGACGATTTAGCTGTGGATGCCTGTTGACCCAAAGGATTGAAATATATGGCCGGTGATACATTTGGAAAGCTTTTTTCGGTTACTACTTATGGTGAGAGCCATGGTCCAAGTATGGGTGGGATTGTGGATGGGTGTCCACCAGGGCTAGAGATATCAGAGGATGATATTCAGGTGGATCTAGATAGAAGACGACCTGGACGTTCTCGCTATGTTACCCAGCGTAAAGAACCTGACCAGATTAAAATTCTTTCTGGTGTTTTTGAGGGTGTTACGACTGGCACGGCCATTGGTCTAGCAGTAGAAAATGTAGATCAACGTTCCCGAGATTACAGCAAGATAAAAGATACCTTTAGACCCGGTCATGCTGATTATACCTATCAGCAAAAGTACGGTATTCGTGATTATCGAGGTGGCGGGCGCGCTTCTGCTAGGGAGACAGTTATGCGGGTTGCAGCCGGTGCTATTGCCCGTAAATATCTTAAAGATCGATTAGATATTCGTATCCAAGGTTACGTAGCTCAGCTGGGACCGCTTGAACTTGGTGCGAATGACTTAGATATAGTTAACGACAATCCTTTTTTCTGCGCAGATCCTGCTCGTTTGAGTGAGTTGGAAAGTTTTATGGATGAGCTTCGTAAGTCAGGAGATTCAATTGGAGCAAGGATTAATATTATTGCCTCCAATGTTCCAGCTGGTTTAGGAGAGCCCGTCTTCGATAAATTAGAAGCAGCCATGGCCCATGGGATGATGAGTATCAATGCCGTTAAAGGTGTGGAGTTTGGTGATGGGTTTAAGTGTGTTTCACAAAGGGGTAGTGAGCATCGCGATGAGATTACACCTGATGGTTTTGCTAAGAATTCTTCTGGAGGTACGTTAGGGGGCATTTCATCAGGGCAAGATATTTTAGTTAGTATCGCTTTGAAGCCTACCTCAAGCATCCAGGTAGCCGGTAGCACCGTTGATAAGTCGGGTAGCGCCACGGAGATTGTTACAACAGGACGCCATGACCCCTGCGTGGGGCTACGTGCAACACCAATTGCAGAGGCAATGTTGGCTTTGACTCTCATGGACCATTATCTTCGTCACCGCGCTCAGAATGCTGATGTAAATTCTGCTACGCCAAAAATTGGCTCAGAGCAAAAAAATTAATTGATTTTTCTTGGATTAAGTTGGGGCGGTTGTGAATAGAACATATGATATTGCGATTGCAGGCGCTACTGGCGCTGTAGGTGAAGAGCTACTTAAAATTTTAGAAGAACGAAGTTTTCCAGTGAGGAATCTTTTTCCATTAGCCAGTGAGCGTTCGGTGGGGAAAGTAGTTAATTTTCGAGGTGAAGAATTACCGATTCAGTCACTATACGACTTCGATTTTAGAAAAGTTCAGATAGGACTGTTTTCTGCCGGTGGGGCAGTTTCAAAAGATATTGCCCCACAAGCGGCAAAAGCTGGAGCTGTAGT
>DJLG01000134.1 GCA_002434915.1 Proteobacteria bacterium UBA6522 | reverse complement strand
GAGGCAACAGGTGGCGGAATATTCCTATTGTTCACAAGTTATCGTTGCTTAAATGAAGCTCGTGAGTGGTTGATGAAAAAAAACTTACCGGGTCCGCTACTAGTTCAGGGAGATGATTCACGGACCAAGATGCTGGAAGAATTTCGTCAATCTGGAAATGCCCTGCTGCTTGGTACTAGTAGTTTTTGGCATGGTGTTGATGTTAAAGGACCTTCACTTCGGCTTGTCTTTATCGATAAGTTACCATTTGCTTCTCCTGGAGACCCATTAATTCAGAGCCGCCTAAATGCTATTAGACAGGAAGGAGGCGACCCGTTTAATGAATTTCAGCTTCCACAAGCCATTCTGTCTCTAAAGCAGGGAGTAGGTAGGCTGATAAGGGATTTTTCTGACCGAGGACTCATTATAATAGGAGATCCACGCTTGCGAACTCGAAGTTATGGGCGCGTTTTCTTGAAAAGTTTGCCGCCAATACCAATAGTTGATAATGATACAGAAGCCTTATTTTTTGCGGATTCTTTGAATCCTTCTGAATTTAGATAAATACTTAAGACTAATGAATCTATTAGCTTTTGAAACTTCCAGTCAACAGGGTTCTGTTGCTATACAGGTTGACGGGAAAGTCACCGAAAAGTTTATGCGAAGTTCAAAGCAGCAGACAAGAGATTTATTGCCTCTAACAAAAACACTTTTGACAGAAGCAAAGATTAAACTAACTGACCTCGATGGAATAACCTTTGGCCGCGGTCCAGGATCTTTTACAGGTTTGCGTATTGCGGCGGCAGTTGCACAAGGCTTGAGTCTTGCATCTGAGCTGCCTTTATTTCCAGTATCTAGTCTTGCTGCAATTGCTCAGGGTGCTTGGAGATCAAACCAAATCATTAATGCTCTGGTTTGCGTTGACGCTTATATGGGGGAGGTGTTTTGGGGGCGATTTTGCATTCAAGATGGGCTAGCTCATGCTACCAGTGAGGAATGTCTTGGTTCCCCGGAAACTGTTAGTAGCGCCAGCCTTGATACATGGAGTGCGGTCGGTAATGGATTTTTATCGTATGAACTAGTCTTGGAAAAGCTGGTTTTAAATGCTGAAAGTAAGCATGCAGACGCCTATCCCTATGCAAGAGATCTTTTACCTCAAGCTATGGCAGATTTGGCTGAAGGGCTTGGACAATATCCTGAAGCTGCCACACCTGTTTATTTGAGATCTGAAAGTGCATGGAAAAGATGAGTTTAGTCTGTTCTGTATTTCATGAGCGTTAGTATCTATCGTAACCAAACTGTAATAGTCTCATTGTGTAATAAGGCCTTATCCAATTGTGGTGGCTAGAAATCATGACAAACACACGAATCCTGGTGGTTGAAGACGAAATAGCAATACGAGATATGCTGGTCTTCAATCTTGGTCGTGCAGGATATGAAGTATTCCCGGTTGGATCAGGTAATGAGGCTCGTTCATCCATAGCAGATAAACATCCTGATGTAGTATTAATGGATTGGATGTTACCTGATGTGAGTGGTTTAGAATTGACGCGTCAGTTGAAACGTGATCCTGATACTAGAGAAATACCCATCATTATGCTGACAGCCCGTGTTCAAGAAGATGATCGGGTTGCGGGCCTTGAAGGTGGTGCTGATGATTATGTTACTAAGCCGTTTTCTGCGCGTGAGTTACTTGCTCGAATTAAGGCAGTAATGCGTCGAGGATCGGCATTAGAAAATGAAGCTATTATTGTAGGTAACCTAAAAATGGATACAGGCAGTCACATAGTCACTGCCGATGATGAAGAGATACACCTTGGGCCAACTGAATACAAGCTCTTGAATTTTTTTATGCGCCATCAGGATCGAGTATATAGTCGAGGGCAATTACTAGACAGAGTTTGGGGTGGAACGGTTTATGTGGAAGAAAGAACGGTTGATGTTCATATCCGTAGGCTTCGTAAAGCCTTAACCCCCTATGGTTGCGATATGCTAATTCAAACTGTTCGTGGGGCGGGATATAGGTTTTCTTTGCGTGGAGAATAAGCTTGCCAGGTCGTTGGATATCTCAAATAGTTTTTGTCTGCATTTGGTTAGGAATATTTGTTCTTCTTGGCTTGTGGTTTGATGGTCTTGGCTGGTGGTTGTTTAGTGGTCTTGTCCTATACTTCATTCATACACTTAGGAATTTGTACAGCCTTGACCAAGCCTTACGCGGTGGAAAATATATTCCTCCTCAGATGGAAGGTTTATGGGCTGAATTATTTGCTGAAGTAGAAAAATTAAAAACTAAGTCCAGAAATAGAAAAAAACGCTACAACAGATTGTTTCGTGAAGTGAAAGAGTCAACAGGCGCATTACATGATGCCGGTATCATTCTAAACTCAGCTTCTGAGATTCAATGGTTTAATCCTGCTGCTACACGCTTAATAGGATTAGATCCTAAGACGGATATTGGTCAACGGATCGATAATTTTTTGCGCCATCCAGATTTAGTGAAGCATCTAAGCAATCCACAAGAAGAATTTCTGACTATCCCTTCTGTAAGAGGGGATAAAGGGCAGTTGTCTATTCAAGTTATCCCATATGGAAAATCCCAAAATCTAGCAATAGTTAGGGATGTTACTAAGGAAGTGCAATTGGAAAGGACACGACGTGACTTTGTGGCAAACGCTTCGCATGAACTACGATCGCCACTAACAGTCATTGGTGGATATTTAGATGCACTTGCGGATGATGAAGGGTTGCCAGATAACTGGAGAAACCCAATCAATGAGATGGAACGTCAAGTTGAACGTATGACCCAAATTTTACATGATCTCATTGAGCTGGCGAAGCTTGATTCAGGGGAGAGTCAAATTCCCAGTGAGAGCGTTAATATAGTAAATATGATGAGGCTAATCGTTCATGAGTTTTCTGATAAAAAAGGTATTGCAAGGGTTCAATTAAAACTGAATACAGATGTATTTCTATCAGGAAGCGAGCCTAGTTTATATTCTATATTTTACAATTTGATTCATAATGCTGTGCGTTTTACGCCTGAAGAGGGTGAGATTCTATGTACTTGGAGTTTAATTGATGAGGGCGTTGAATTTTCAGTTAAAGATTCTGGAATTGGTATTCCGGAAGATATGATTTCTAGAATTACTGAAAGGTTTTTTAGGGTTGATCCTGGTCGTTCCAGAGAACTCGGAGGTACTGGACTTGGTCTGGCGATAGTAAAGCACTCTCTAGAAACTCATGAGGCAAAATTATATATAGAAAGTGAAATTGGTAAAGGTAGTTTGTTTACATGTGTTTTTCCGAAGGAGCGAATCATAGCTCATACAGAAGAATTGTGACCTGTCGTATAATGGAATTATTATGGAAGTAGAAGAGCTTGGACAACATATATCACGTAGCTTTAACGAAGAGTTAGAGCAAATACGTAATTCTGTATTGCAAATGGGTGGTCTTGTAGAAGAGCAGTTTGATCGTGCATTGAGGGCGCTTACTGATGCGGATAGTGAATTAGGCCTTCAGGTGGCTCAAGATGACGTCAAAATTAACCAGATGGAGCTTGCTATAGATGAGGAATGTAGCCGAGTTCTAGCGACAAGAGCCCCTGCAGCTGGAGACCTACGTTTAATTATTGCAACAATAAAGACGATTACTGATTTAGAGAGAATTGGTGATGAGGCTGAAAAAATTGGAGCGTTAGCGGCAAGGCTTGCTACTGTTGAAAGACCGCGTACAAATTATCGTGAGCTCAGAAATCTTGCTCGACATGTGAAAGACATGATTCATGGTTCCCTTGATGCATTTGCTCGTCTTGATGTGCAGTTAGCACTGGATGTGGTGAAGGCAGACAAGGAGGTAGATTTAGAATATGAGAGTATCTATCGTCAGAGCATTACCTTCATGATGGAAGACCCACGAATGATAAACCGCGTTATGGATGTGACATGGACAGCACGCGCTCTAGAACGAATAGGTGATCATTCAAAGAACATTTGTGAGTATGTGATCTTTCTAGTTCATGGAAAGGATATACGTCACTCTGATCTGCGCAATCTGCAACCAGAAGTAACGAAATGATTTCAACTAGAAAGCATAGACGATGGGCTAATTTTACTGGTTCAGGAATAGTCATTGGGTTGATTAGCTATGCTTTATTTGCTCAATATGTTCTTGGATTGGAAGCCTGCCCTTTATGTATTTTCCAACGTGTTGCTTTTATTGCTGCGGGAGTTTTTTTCCTTATTGCTGGCATACATAATCCAGCAGGCTTAGGTTCACGGGTATATGGTCTATTTGCTTTTGCAGCCAGCGCTGTTGGTATGGGTATTGCAGGAAGACATGTTTATATCCAGAACCTTCCAGAAGACCAAGTGCCCCCTAACTGTGGAGCTGGTCTTGATTACATGTTAGATGTGTTTGGTCCATTTGAAGCAGTACGTATGGTTCTGGCGAGTGCTGGTGAATGTGCTGATATCAATTGGCAGTTTCTTGGTATCAGTATGCCAGGGTGGGCCCTAGTGTGGTTCATAATCCTGGGAATCCTGGCTGTTATGGCAAATGGAAAACAACTCACTAACTAATCATCTATAGATTCTAGTATTTTCGCCTCATGGTTTTTTTTCTAGCAGTAATTCTGCGGTTCGATAGTAAATATCAGCTAGTTTTGGGATATCGTCTATCAATACTTCTTCGTTTACTTTATGGATAGTCTTATTTAAAGGACCAAATTCGACAATATCTACCCCATGGGGGGCAATAAAACGCCCATCGGAAGTGCCACCGCTTGTTGAGAGTTCGGGATTAATGCCAGTATGTTCATTGATTGCTGCAGAAAGAGCGTTAGATAGCTTACCTTCCTGAGTAAAAAACGGATTACCAGCGTTCCGCCAAGTTATATCACAATCAATACCAAGGCCTAAAGCCAAGTTTTCTATATGCGAAGATAATGATTCTTGTGTCCACTTAGTTGAATACCGAAAGTTGAATCGACATTTAAGTTCACCAGGGACCACATTAGGCGCACCCGCATCTGAGTGAACATTCACCATTTGAAAGCTTGTAGGTGGAAAATGCTCAGTACCATTATCAATTGGCTTTTTATTTATCTCATGCACAAGATTGGCAAGGTCATGTATGGGGTTTCGTGCTTCTGTTGGATAAGCCACGTGGCCTTGTACTCCTCGTAAGGTCATTAAACCCGTAAGACTTCCCCGTCGCCCAATACGAACCGTATCACCCAATTTTTTTGAGCTAGAGGGTTCGCCAACAATACACCAGTCAATTGTTTCTTTGCGATTTGATAGAGTTTCCATTACTCGATATGTACCGTCTCTTGCCTCTCCTTCCTCATCGCTTGTGATTAAAAGCGCAATAGATCCATTATGGTTCGGGTAGTTTTCAACAAAACGCCGGCAGGCAAATACCATTGCAGCCAAGCCAGATTTCATGTCGGCAGCCCCCCGTGCTACTAGTCGATCATCATGGAGTTCAGCAGCAAAAGGATCAGATATCCATTCATCTAATGAGCCTGGGGGGACCACATCAGTGTGACCTGCAAAACAAAGAACTGGATGCCCATTGCCATGACGCACCCATAGATTATCTACTTCACCAAAGCGTAAATGTTCTACTTGGAAATCGAGAGGGTCTAAAATATCGCAAATCAGCCTCTGGCAGCCTTCATCTTTAGGCGTTATAGACGGCCGGCGAATGAGTTCCTGAGTGAATTTAAGAATTGGGTCATCCGTATTAGTCATTTTCTCAGTGTCTCATATCGATTGATTTTTTGCTTTTGAACATATCTCTTAATTGAAATAAATTCGTAACAATTACCTGATAGGCTTTTTAGAGCGTTCTTATTGCAGCTGTTTTTGATAAGTAGAAGAAATTATTTTAGGAGACATTAATGTTGAAGGCTTTCGGTTTACTAGCAGCAGGCTTTACCTTTACTTTGTATTTTCAGGCTACAAGTGCCCAGTCTTCCAGGGACTACATCAGTATTGTGGGGTCCTCAACAGTTTACCCATTTTCTACCGTAGTTGCCGAGCAGTTTGGACGTACATCAAATTATAAAACTCCAACAATTGAATCAACAGGATCTGGGGGTGGAATTAAATTATTCTGTGCTGGATTAGGTGTTCAATACCCTGATATAGCGAATTCTTCCCGTAGAATTAGGCAGTCGGAGATCGATGATTGTGCTTCTAATGGGGTAACTGAGGTAATTGAAGTAAAAATTGGATATGACGGAATTGTTTTGGCTAATTCGAAGCAATCACCAGCTTATCAGCTAACACGCGCACAGATTTTTCTGGCTCTTGCGAAGAATGTTCCAGATCCCTCAGGCTCTCCTTCTCTAATTGCTAATCCCTACGAGACATGGGCAGACATTCAAGCAGATCTTCCTACTTCACGAATAGAAGTGCTTGGTCCACCACCAACCTCAGGTACTAGGGACGCATTTGTCGAGTTAGTAATGCAGGAGGCATGCGAAGAGTTTCCTTTGATTAATATGCTTGAAGGAGATGCGAAGCAATTAGCCTGTCATACCATGAGAGAGGATGGAGCCTTTGTTGAGGCTGGTGAGAACGATAATCTTATTGTTCAAAAACTGTCAGCCAATCCTGATGCGCTTGGTATCTTTGGGTACAGTTTCCTTGATCAGAATTTTGACAGAGTTCAGGGTTCTTATATTGATGGCGTTGGTCCTGAGTTCGAGGCAATTGCCGATGGTGGTTATCCAGTTGCTCGTCCGTTGTATTTTTATGTCAAAAAGACTCATGTCGGCATGATTCCAGGTATTGATGAGTTTCTTTCAGAATTCACAAGTGATGCTGCCTCGGGCGAATTTGGATATTTGTCTGACAAAGGGCTAATCCCATTGCCTGATCAAGAACGCATAGAGGTTATAGCTGCAATTGAAAAATTAGAGAATGTTAATTTGGCAGCCAATTAGAAAATTATTTTGATTTATCATCAGATATGAAGCTAAAGTAATACCGTGAATCCTTCAACGGTATTTATAGCCCTAATTGGGTTTTCCTTCCTGGCTTTTTTTGTTGGTAGACGAAAAGCAGTTGCTAGGCAGCTAGCATCATCTGGCATAAAACCCCATTCGTTGCCCGGCTACCATGGAGGATATGTAGCTCTCTGGAGTGTGATCCCTGGTTTATTGCTATTTACTTTATGGCTGATTATTAAGCCTGTTTTTATTCGTGCCCAGGTGCTTGCAAATTTACCTAATGAGATAAGTGTTCTTCCTGAGGGTCAATTAAGTCTTATTTATAATGATATTCGTAATCTGGCTGAAGGAAATATTGTTTCTAGTGATCCTACGGTATATGTAGAAGCGGCCGCACAGCAGTATATAAATCTTACGTATATTAGTGACTTATCATTAGCAGTTTCTGTATTGGTTTTGGTGCTTGTCGCACTTGCCTGGTCCATGAGACGTGTTCAGCCGGAAATGCGGGCACGCAATAAAGTGGAATGGGCGATACAAGCCCTATTAATGTGTGCATCTACCATAGCCATTTTCACCACGATTGGTATCTTTCTTTCTGTACTTTTTGAGTCCCTAAGATTTTTTCAGCGAGTACCGCTATTTGATTTTCTTTTTGGGTTGGATTGGAGCCCTCAAACGGCAATTAGGGAAGATCAGGTTGGATCCTCTGGAGCATTTGGTGCTGTGCCTCTATTTGCTGGTACGCTTTTAATATCGAGTATTGCTATGTTAGTAGCAGTGCCTGTGGGATTGATGTCTGCGATTTACTTGTCTGAGTATGCAAGTTCTAAAATGCGGGCCATAGCAAAACCCTTGTTAGAGGTATTAGCAGGTATACCAACAGTTGTTTACGGCTATTTTGCAGCGCTTACAGTTGCACCTTTATTTAGAGGTATGGGTGAAAATATAGGTCTTACTGTTTCGTCTGAGAGCGCGCTAGGTGCAGGCGTTGTTATGGGAATAATGATCATTCCTTTTATATCCTCGCTTTCAGATGATGTGCTTAATGCAGTTCCTCAAGCTCTTCGTGAAGGTTCTTTCGGATTGGGAGCAACCCACTCTGAAACTATTCGTCTTGTATTATTGCCAGCAGCATTACCCGGAATAGTGGGTGGCATTTTACTAGCCGTTTCTCGTGCTATTGGTGAAACAATGATTGTTGTTATGGCTGCAGGACTAGCTGCCAACCTTACTATCAATCCATTTGAGGCGGTTACGACGGTAACAGTGCAAATTGTAACGCTTCTTGTCGGTGATCAGGAGTTTGATAGCGCGAAAACTTTAGCTGCTTTTGCGCTCGGACTTTTACTGTTTTTAACAACTCTCATATTGAATATTATCGCGCTTCGGGTGGTTCGGCGCTATCGGGAGCAATATGAGTAAATATCAGTCAAAACTTCAGAAGCAGGTAGCTAATGGCATATCTCGACGATATCGTAAAGAACGTAATTTCAGATTGGCTGGCCTTGGCGCAATGCTTGTAGGTCTTCTATTTCTTGGGTTCTTTTTCTACACCCTGATCGGAAATGGTTACACTGCACTCTGGCAGACAAATGTGCTTCTTGATATTGAGTTTACTGAGTCAAGCATAGACCCTACTGGTACTCGCGAGATGGAGGCTCTCGGACGTGCAAATTATGGAGGTTTGATAAGAGATTCATTGCAAACCATATTTCCTGAGGTCTCGGTGCGTAGAGATCTTCGTGAGCTTTTTCAACTAGTGAGTCCTGGTGCTCCTATAGAAATACGTAGTCGCGTCATGGAAAACCCTTCGCTTATAGGGAAAAGTGCAAGCTTGTGGGTATTAGCTGATGATGACGTTGATATGCTAGTAAAAGGATTTCTTCTCAGAGGGGCTGCTGAGGACGAAAGACGAATCACTAATCAGCAATTAGGCTGGATTGAGACTCTTGAGGCACAAGGGAGAGTCCAGAAAAAGTTTAATTATCGTTTTTTTACTGGTGGTGATTCCCGTGACCCTGAAATGGCTGGCATATGGAGTGCAACTGTAGGGTCATTTTTTATGCTCGTTGTCACGATAGTTATAGCATTCCCTTTAGGAGTAGCAACAGCAATTTATTTAGAGGAGTTTGCCACTAAGAACCGTTGGACAGACCTCATTGAGGTTAATATTAATAATTTGGCCGCTGTTCCCTCAATTGTTTTTGGTCTCCTTGGATTGGCTATTTTTATTAATTTTTTTGGGCTACCGCGCTCTGCCCCTTTAGTTGGTGGTCTTGTGCTTGCATTGATGACGGTTCCAGTCATTATTATTGCTGCTCGTGCATCACTTACTGCGGTACCACCTTCTATTCGCGAGGCAGCTTTGGGGGTCGGGGCTTCTAAGATGCAGATGGTTTTTCATCATGTAATGCCATTAGCTATGCCCGGCATGTTAACAGGAACTATTATCGGAATGGCCAGGGCTTTAGGGGAATCAGCTCCATTATTAATGATAGGTATGGTTGCTTTCATCGTTGATGTGCCTAGCAATCCTATTGACCCTTCCACAGCGTTGCCAGTCCAAGTATATCTTTGGGCGGATAGTCCAGAACGAGCTTTTGTAGAAAGAACTTCGGCAGCCATACTTGTATTGCTTGCATTTCTCTTGGTCATGAATGCAACTGCTATCATATTGCGTAAACGTTTTGAGCAACGATGGTAGAGCTTATACGTGAGTACTAGTTTAGACTAATACCAATATTTTAATTAGGTCACAAAGAAAGATGTCTCAGTCGGTTCCTAAAACTAAAACTCATGTTCCAGATGAGACAGAGAATGACTTGTCAATAGGGGAGAGCGAGCATAAAACAGTAGGAGACTACACAGCTAAAGAACCCATTTTTCAAGCTAGGAATGTCAACGTCTATTATGCAGATAATCATGCCATTAAGGATGTAAGTCTTGATGTTGGCGTTAATCAAGTGATATCTCTAATTGGTCCTTCGGGGTGTGGGAAGTCGACCTTTATCCGATGTTTAAATCGAATGAACGATACTATTGATAGCGCACGTATTACCGGAGAAATTCTTCTTGATGGTGAGGATATTTATTCTAGAGAAATGGATGTCGTTATGTTGAGAGCTCGTGTAGGGATTGTTTTTCAAAAACCAAACCCATTCCCTAAATCTATCTTTGATAATGTGGCTTATGGACCCAGAATTCATGGTCTAGCAAGAAATCGTGCTGAACTTGATGATATCGTGCAGTCAAGCCTCGAGCGTGCAGGTCTTTGGTCGGAAGTTAAAGATCGGTTGACCGACCCAGGAACAGGATTATCCGGTGGGCAACAACAACGCTTATGTATTGCAAGGACGATAGCGGTTGGACCTGAAGTGATTCTTATGGATGAACCCTGTTCTGCACTTGATCCAATTGCTACTGCACGGATTGAGGATCTAATAGATGAGCTTAAGCAAAATTTTGCTATTGTTATTGTGACTCACTCAATGCAGCAGGCAGCCCGAGTTTCGCAAAGAACAGCCTATTTTCATTTAGGCTATTTGGCCGAAGTTGGAGATACAAATGACATCTTCACAAACCCGCAGCATAAACTTACTGAAGACTATATAACTGGCAGGTTTGGTTAATTTAACCGTCTTTTTTCTTTAAAGTTTTAAGAAAAACATAGTGTTTTTTTAGAAATTCTAGGGGTAAATTCCTATGACTATCTTTTATGGTTTTTAGTAGTAATTTAGTAATAATTTGTAATACTAATGTAATACTTTTCAAACATTATTTCTCCCAAGCCCCAGCTGTGATGGCGGGACAGTTAACTTGTGGAGTCTGTTATGAAATTTACATGGAGTTGCTTGGTATTTTTTTGTGGCTTTTCCCTATTAGCCCCATTACATGCACAGAATGATGAAGCTCAGGAGATTGCGGAGCTAAAAGTTCAGATTATGCAGCTCGCTGAAAGACTATCTCAGCTTGAGCAAAGCAGACTAAATGACCAAGTATTAATTGACTCAAGTGAAAATGAGCAAGCCCTAGTAGCTGAGACTCCACCCCCTATGATTCCAGCGCAAAGTGATAAGGTGAGGTTGGCAGGAGATCTTAGGTATCGACATGAGAGTATTTGGGACGATTTTTATACAGACAGACATCGTCATCGTATTAGAGCGCGCATGAGTGTCACGGCAGATGTGGCTGAGGATACTATTGCGGTTTTTGGTTTATCCACTGGGCCGAGAACGAATGACTCAGGAAATCAAACATTTGATGAAGGGTTTTCTTATAAACCGATTGGCGTTGATCTCGCCTATTTTAATTGGGGTGTTACAGAGGATCTCAATATTTTTGGTGGAAAAATGCCAAGTCCTTTTTTTCGGCCTACTAGTTATCATCTAATCTACGATAGTGATATACGACCAGAAGGGGTTGCCGCTAAGTATCAGTCTGGATCATTTTTTAGTAACGCATCTGCATTCTGGGTAGAGGAACGTTCTGATAGTTCTGATTCGATGCTTTACGGATTGCAGGCTGGATATAGGGATGATCTCAATAATGGCATGGGATTAACAGCTGGTATAAGTTATTACGAAACATCTAATATGAAAGGGCGTAAGCCTATTTTTACGCCTGATAATGGCCAAGGTAACCAGCTTGATATTAATGGAAACTATTTGTATGGGTTTTCAGAGTTCAACGTTTTTAGTGAGCTTCGTTTTCAAGTAGGTGGAAAGCCAGCTACGTTTTTTGCCGATTATGTCCGGAATAGCGAAGCAGAAGCATTCGATGATGGGTATGCAACAGGATTTACCTATGGAAGCACTTCTAACCCAGGAAACTGGTCATTAGCTTACATTTATCAAGATAGTGGGGCTAATGCAATCATTGGCGCATTTGCGGACTCAGATTTTGCCGGTGGAACTAGTGATGGCCGCGCACATACTTTTAGAGCAGGTTATGCATTCTATAATGGATGGAATTTTGGTGTGCGATATGTGACTGGTGAGAGAGGTGAAGCCGCCGGAAAAAATAGAGACTATGACCGATTAATGGCTGACGTATTATTCAGATATTAGATTGAGGGAAACTAAAGTCTTAATAAGTCATTTAGGCTCGTTTTTGATCTTGTTTTTGCATCGACACGTTTGACAATTACGGCGCAGTACAAGCTGTATTTTCCGTCGTCTGAAGGTAGGTTTCCTGATACGACCACAGACCCTGATGGAATTCTTCCATAGCTGATTTCGCCCGAAGATCGATCATAGATGCGCGTGCTTTGTCCGATGTATACACCCATGCCGATTACGCTGTCTCGCTCGACTACAACTCCCTCAACAACCTCAGAGCGTGCACCAATGAAACAGTTATCCTCGATTATGGTTGGTGTTGCTTGTAATGGTTCTAGTACGCCTCCAAGCCCAGCACCACCAGAGAGGTGAACATTCTTACCCACTTGGGCGCAGCTACCAACCGTAGCCCATGTATCTATCATTGCACCTTCGTCAATGTAGGCGCCAATATTTACATATGAAGGCATGAGCACTACATTCGATGCAATATAGGCTCCACGTCGGGCTAGCGCTCCTGGAACAACCCTTGTCCCTGAGTCGGTAAATTCTGTTTGGTTAAAGCCCGCATATTTTAAGGGAACCTTATCAAAAAACTGAGTAAACCCACCGCTTGTTGGTTTATTTTCACTTACCCGAAAAGAAAGTAAGACAGCTTTTTTTAACCAATCATTAACAACCCAGTTTCCTTCTTTGGGCTCAGCGACACGTAGCTCACCAGAATCAAGACCATCAATGCAATGTTCTATGGCCTCGACTATCTCGGCATCAACAGATGTAGGAGCTAGTTCAGAGCGCTGTTCCCAGGCTGCATTGATGACCTTTATAAGGTTAGACATAAAAAACTCCTGCAGGATGCATATTGGTTATTGTCACTTTATTTATAACTAGGCTGGGATAGGGTTGTTTTCATAGTGCTTATGAGCTCATTACAGAGTTGTTCATGCAGAGGCATATTCTCATTGGTAGTAATAAAAAATATATCCTCAGCCTTCTCTCCTAAAGTCGTTATTTTAGCGTTATGGAGACTTACATTGTGTTGTTCAAATATCTGACTGATTTGCAAAAGAAGCCCAGGCCTATCTCCGGTCACCAGTTCCAGAACTGTTCTACAATTATCGTGGTCTTGTGCAATACTCACTTGAACTTCCGTGTCAAACATTCTAACTCGCCGAGAGGCTTGCCGATTAACGGTAAGTTTTTTATCAGTATCGGCGGTAAGTGCTTTTAAAACCCTAGTACGAATTTCTTGGAGTCTCCTGAAATTACTTATTGGTTGGCCGTCGTTTTCAAGAACACAGTAGGTATTTAGTGTCTGTGCACTGCTCATTGGGACAATTCTAGCATCTGCAACTGTTAGACCAAGTTGATCTAAAACAGCAGTTGTACGTCCGAATGAACTTGGTTTTTTTGGTGCATAAACCATAATGGCTGTGAGCCCTTCGGAGGCATGGTCACTAACGTCGACGACAAGCTTATTTGTGGTTTTTGCTTCAGCAAGTATGCTTGTATGCCAGGCGATTTCTTCAGGCTTATGTCTGAGATAGTATTCGTTTGTAAAATTATCCCATACAGGCTTCCAAGACTTAGGTTTTACACCATTTTTTTTGAGAATTTCTTCGGCTTGGGTTTGGGTCTCCGAGATAAGTTCTTTAGCATCAATAGGTTCGGAAAAACCTCTTCTTAGAGCACGTTTTGTAAGTTGGTATAGCTCCCAGAAAAGAGAGTTTTTCCACGAATTCCAGATCTTCGGATTTGTTCCGCGAACGTCTGCTACTGTAAGCACATAAAGGTAGTCAAGGTGTGTTTCATCTCCAACGATATGGGCAAATTCGTTGATTACAACAGGATCATTAAGATCCTTTTTTTGCGAGGTCATGGATAACAGCAAATGATTTTTTACAAGCCATGCGAGAAGCCTTGCATCATATCGACTCATGCCGTGTTCCAAACAAAAAGCCTCAGCATCTACAGCGCCAAGTGTTGAGTGATCTCCACCACGTCCCTTAGCAATGTCATGAAATAGGCCAGCTAAATATGCAATTTCTGGTTTAGATATTGACTGCATTATTCCGCTACACTCGGGATGCTCATGGTCGAAACGCGGCAAAGCAAAACGTCTAAGATTTTCTACTACGAACAGAGTGTGCGCATCTACTGTGTAGGCATGAAATAAATCATATTGCATGCGTCCAACTATTCTTCCAAACGCAGGAATATAAAGACCTAATACTCCATAAGTATTCATACGTTTTAAAGTACGCGTAACTCCCTGTGGCTCCCGAATTATGTCAAGAAAAAGCCTATGATTTTTGGGGTTTTGTCGAAACTCTTCATCGATCAGATATAGGTTTTGTTTTATGAGCGCAATTGTTCTTGCATTTATTCCACGGAGTTCTAGGTTTCTCTCTAAAAGAAGAAAGATTTCGAGCAAAGCTGATGGATTGCGGATAAAGATGTCTTCCTTTATTGCTTCCAGATAACCATTACGTTCTTGAAAATCCTGGCTTATGTGGTTTGGCAAAGCTTCAGGGTCTCGGAGAATTGCTTCTTCAAATAGTTGAAGTAGCATTTCATTTAGTCGGCTTATTTCCATCACTGTGCGGTAGTATTTTTGCATCAGTTGCTCAACTGCCAGAGTGTAAGTAGCGTCTTCATAGCCAAGCATCTGAGCGAGCTTAGACTGATGATCGAACAAGAGACGATCTTCTCGTCTTCCTACCAATAAATGTAGCCCGAATCTAACTCGCCAAAGAAACGTACGACCTGTTTCAAGTATTTTTAATTGTCCTGGTGTAAGAAAGCCATGGTTCGTTAGTTCATTTAAGCTTTCGGTATCTAAATGTCGCCGAGCAATCCACCCAATCATTTGTATGTCTCTTAATCCTCCCGGGCTACCCTTAATGTTTGGTTCAAGGTTATACCCTGTATCGTCATATCTATGATGTCTATTGATCTGTTCAGAATATTTTGCCTCATAGAATGCTGCGGGCGCCCAGATATTATCTTTTGATATACGCTTTTTCATGGTCTTAAAAAGCTCGGTTGGACCACTGAGTAGCCGCGCTTCCATTAAAGTTGTTAGCACTGTAACGTCATCTTTTGATTGGATAGCACAATCTTGAGCTGAACGAACGGAATGCCCAACCTCTAGTCCAATATCCCAAAGCAAAGTTAAAAACCGACTAATTTTTGCATCAATATCAGTGCTTTCGTTCTCTGATAGTAAAATCATGAGATCAATATCGGAATAAGGATGTAGTTCACCTCTACCGTAACCGCCGACAGCTATTAGAGCGCATTGTTTTTTTGCGTCGGTTGCAAAGTGGGTCCAAACAGCCAGGATAATCTCGTCAATAATTAATGCACGATCCTTTACTAGAACATCAATTGATTCATTGTTATAGAAACGGGTTGCAAGACTATCATCAGCTTTTTTTAATGCATCACGAAAGAACTTAATAGATCTATTTGTGGTTTTAAGGGCATTATCAAGAGCCACTTTGTCAATTGATGATTGTCGTTGTGAGGAGGATATCGCTTTTTTTCTCGGCATGGTTTTTTTAACGATCTTTAGCGCCAAGAGTGAGTACTTCATACCCTGATCTTGTAACCAAGATAGTATGCTCCCATTGGGCGGATAGTGAGTGATCCTTTGTCACCACTGTCCAACCATCGCTTAAAAGTTTAACGGTACGTTTTCCTGCATTAATCATTGGTTCTACTGTGAGAGTCATTCCTTCCAACAGCTCTAAACCGGTATTCGGTTCACCATAATGAAGAACTTGTGGGTCTTCATGGAACCCTCTACCAATGCCGTGTCCACAATACTCCCGAACGATAGAAAAGCGGTTTTTTTCTACATGTCTTTGTACAGCGGCCCCTATATCCCCCAAACGCTTCCCAGCGCGAATTTGTTTTATACCTAACCACATCCCTTCATAACAGACCCGAGATAACCGTTCGCTTAATATGGTTGGATTACCCACTTGAAACATACGGCTTGTATCGCCATGGAACCCGTCTTTGATAACAGTAATATCAATATTTATGGAATCGCCATTTTTTAGTTTTTT
>DJLG01000182.1:4673-4793 GCA_002434915.1 Proteobacteria bacterium UBA6522 | reverse complement strand
CCATCCTCAGGCGCATAAACCACCCTGACATCATGCCCTTCTTCTTGCAAACGATCGAGGCAAACAATCGCAAGTGGTGCTTGCCCAAATAATGCCAATCGCAACGACATTTAATCTCCC
>DJLG01000182.1:0-4262 GCA_002434915.1 Proteobacteria bacterium UBA6522 | reverse complement strand
ACCTAAGTCAGATTAGTTTTAGCTATTACCAACCAGCGAGCACGGGTTTTCCAATCAGATAATCTGGGTTTGCACCTACTTTTGGCACAAACTTTTGAACCCCACCTTTATTATCAACTTGAGCAAGATACACATTCCCTTCCTCATCAACACTCATTCCATGAACACCCGCTATACCACCAGGAAAGTCCCCAAAAGTACCCCAAGAGTAGAGAAAGTTTCCTTCTAAATCGTACTTTAGAATTTTATGTGAAGCTCGGTCGGCGGCCCATAGATATCCATCTTCTGTGATGATAAATAGATGAATATTTCCGCGGTCTCCAACACTCCATTCATATAGGTATTCTCCATTCTCATCGAATACTTGTATTCGACGATTACCACGATCATTTACGAAAACTCGGTTAGTTGCTGGGTCTACAGCAACGCCATGTACATTATTCCAATAGCCAGGACGAGTCTCATTTTCATTGGTGCCTTCTTCTCCCCATGAAGTTAGATAGTTGCCATCCGAATCGAATTTAACAACACGAGTTCCGTTATAACCATCGGCAACAATAAAACTACTATCAGGAAACCAAGCCATAAATGCAGGCCTATTGAAATGAGTTTCATCTTCCCCAAGTTCGCCGTATGTTCCTATTGTTTGGACTAGCGTAGACCCATCATTAGTAAACTTATGGATTACATGCTTATGGTCATCAATTATCCAAACATGTTTTTCGGGGTCATAGGGGCTAATTGCAACATAGTGAGGTCGTTGGAGCATTGAGTCCCACTGACTCCAAGATTCAATAACGTTACCTTCACCATCAAACACCAGAATGCAGTGTTCCCACTTCGCATCAATACCAAGCCTCCCTCCGGCTTCTATCCAACCAGTGACGCCTTCTTCAGCTAATCCGCCCGTGCCACCACTTCCGGGTAAACTGGCCCGGGTAGCATTTCGCCATATTCCGCTATAAGGGAATGTGATACTGGGTGCAATTTCAGGTAGTCGTTGAGGACGTGGCGCATTGATCTTTGGCAAAAGCCCCCGTTGCAAATAAAAAATTCTATTTGAGTGTTCTGCGAAAACGCTTTGACCTGCACCAAACGTCCATTCAGCAGCTCCTGGCAGAGTTGATATGTCCTTAGGCCAGTCTTCATCAACTTCATAAGCCCCAAACATGTCTTGCCCGCCTTTAGTTCCCTGGACAGCTGCATAGCTTGTTGAGGCTTGTCCGTAGGCCAAGCTGCTGGCGAATGCAGTTATTGCCGCAATAAGGGTTAGGTTAGTGCTAAGTTTGAGTACATATTGAAACATGTCTCTCTCCGTTTGTTTCTATTTGTTAGTAGCGCATGGGCAGTAGACGTTTTTAGTATTAGAGGTCTTCTATCCGTATCCTTATTCTGCTCTAAACTAAGCTCTGCAGTAAAGTCTTTGGGAATTGTTATTAGGTAACTTTATGGGGTTTTTTATACATGAAGAATCAGCTATTAGCTGCTATCGCCCACCCATGATAGACAGCCGCATTCATAGGCACATTGTGCACTCTAATAATATCGACACCTTGGGTGCAGAGATTCATCGAAAGGCCGGAGGTAGCGAGGTCCTTTATGGGAGTATTATTTCCAATTGTAGGCGTAAGGAATGATTTACGTGAGTGCCCAACAACTACTCTTAAGCCATAGGATCTAAACTCACCGGCTCGAGCTAGTAGTTTTCTGGATTGATTGGTGGTCTTACCAAAACCTATTCCCGGGTCGAAGAGCACACGGTTAAGATCAATACCACATTTATCCCAGAGCTCAATACTTTCATCAAGCCAACTTTCAACAAAGCCATAGGGATCTGAGTCTTGGGGTATTGTGATTGCCGGATCAGCAGGTAGTGACATTTGATGCATAGCAATAAAATCAGCAGTACTTTCCACAGCTAAGTCGATCATTTCTGGTGATCTGAGTCCGCTGACATCATTAACTATATCAACTCCAATACTTAGTGCTCTTTTAGCTGTAGTGACATGGTAGGTGTCAATGCTTATTAATGGCCCAAAAGTTAATTGGTCTCGGATTTCTATAAGCCGCTCTAATACTGGAGCAACCCGTTTCCATTCTGTTTCGGTTGTTATTCGACTACCTTGAGGGCGTGTAGATTCTCCACCTACGTCAATAATATGTACCCCCGCTTCGATCATTCTTTGGATATGAGGTTCTATAGATTTCAATTCAAGAAAACTACCTCCATCGGAAAATGAATCAGGCGTCACGTTCAGAACTCCCATCCATAATGGAATGTGATCTGATAATTTTATTGAGCAGTCTAGGAGATTTTCTTTAATCGAACCTGGAAGAACTAGACGGGGTTTAAGCGCAACCATGGGGGTAAGCACAAAATTACGCTTTTTGATGTCCCTATGCGGTATCGTGAGCCTTTCTGTCTCTAATATTGAGTTTCCCCATAGAAGAATGTCTATATCAACAGGGCGGGGAGCCCAGCGAGGACCAGATGTTCGCCCTAATGCATGCTCTATCTCATCTATCCAGTTTTTGATGGTTTCTGGGGAGGCTTGTGTTTCACATTCGGCGGCGAGATTTAGGAAAGGGGTATCCCATTCGGCTGGGGAATTCTCAGGTAGTAGAGCGGGGGACTCTACAACTGGTGAAATACGTTTTACCGTCAGTTCGAATTCTTGAAGTCGATCAAGTGCTGTAGAAAGGTTTGTGCGCCGGTCACCAAGATTAGAGCCGAGTCCAAGATATAACTCCATGGGTTACTAACGGAAGCCAAAGTCTGCCGTAAATCCAGCATAGATATTCCGGGTTGGTGCCGTTTCAAAGTAACGTGAGCCGTATGCATTAAGTCGTATATTTGAGTAATAATTTTCATCAAACAGATTGTTAATACCTAGAAAAGGTGAAATGGTTATTGATCCAACCTCCTTCTCAAATCCGAGTCGAAGGTTAGCAATGGTATGTGCATCCACTTTAACGGTATTCGCGTTATTGGCAAACTGTTCTCCAACATGCATAAAGTCGAATGCACCAAACCAGCCATTTGGGTGAGTATAAGTAATTTCACCAAATAAAAGATGTTCGACAGTTCCGGGCGTATTGTTTCCTGAGTAATCCTTATCAATCGTCTGAGCACCGTTGCTATCAATAGCGATTGTTTGAAAACTTTCAAACTCAAAGTCGCCATAACTATAGGATAAAGATGTTCGAACTCGATCGCTTATATCTGATACCAAGCTGAGTTCTATACCTGAGCGACCGGATGAGCCTGCGTTCTGATAATAAGTTCTACCATCATCATCAAATGGGACTATCTCTTTTTTAATGTCGATGTTGAATAACGCAACTTCGAAGTATTGGCGTTCATCAATTGTTCCACGTAAGCCTATTTCATGATTAGTAGCATTTTGTGGGTCCAGTGACGGGTTGAACCCACCACCACCACTAGGATTTGCAAAATCACTGGTGCTTGGTGTTTCAAACGATGTTGCAATTGACCCAAATAAATTAATGGTTGGCGACAAATCATAGATGGCACCTAGCATCGGGCTTGCATCATTTAGTTTGCGGTTTCCCGAATCATTTCCATCGCTTAGAAAACTGTCTGTGACTGAATATTCAACTTCATCATAACGAAGACCAAAACTAAGTTGTAATTTTTCATTTAAGGTGAGTTCATTCTGAAGAAATATTCCACGAGCAGAAAAATCTTCGTTTTGATTAAATTGTAATTCTCCCAGAATGCCTTTGTTATTCAAGAAGCGTTTTCTTTCGTCATTCTGATCGTCTATATCAAAACCTACAATTAAACGATTCGGCATGCCAGCCAAAGTATTTGAGTGCGTATATGTGATCCCACCACCTGCAAAGAATCGTTTTAATTCCACAGCGTCTGCTTTTGGAAACTGCGGTAGCTTGTTGCTGAAATCACGCCAAACAAAATAGTTTCTCGCAGCTAGTTCACCGTTTTCACCTATGGGAGTAGAGAAAACAAAACCTATGCGTTCTTGGTTTAAGGCTTCTCCAGTGTCATAAGTGACATTTCTTCCACGAGCAGCACGTGGATTTGCAGCAGCATCGGCCTCTTTGACACCACCAGGGTCATTAGATATTGGCTGATCTGTCGCATTAAATACAACACGGAAGTCTCGATCTTCACCTAAGTCAAAGTTAAAACGACCGGTAAATTGTGAGCTTTCTGCTTGGCTGTGTTCGCGGTAACCCCCAACTTCCATATCAGAAAAGCTGACGAAATAATTTAATAG
>DJLG01000045.1 GCA_002434915.1 Proteobacteria bacterium UBA6522 | reverse complement strand
ATGAATTCTTGAATTGCTCTACAAAAACTCCGGCTGTCAAAGGCTGATAAGACGATCAGGGAATATTAGCCTTCTTCTGGATTAGCCTCTCTATATGCTTGAACTTCTAAATTAAAGTCCTCTGCAACAGTCTCCATTTCGGCAACAGCTGCATTGTGTCTGCTAAGCATAATAGCTTTATATTCTGCCGGGGCATCATCTCCCGCAGCAGTTAATTCATCATTAACGCAGTCCAAGTACTCGTTCATGGATGCCATGTATTCTCGTATAGACCCTTGGGCTGCCAATAGATCATCCATGGTGGAGTCCGCGCCAGCTGGAATTGATACCAAGGGTGGATAATCACAATCTTGAGCAGACGCAACTGAGCTGACAATAAAAAGAGGGATAAGAAACCGCAGGACATTCATATGCTTACCTTAATCTCGCTAACTTGATCTAGCGAACTATACCTTAAGCATTGTGATGACACCAAATGAAGTCCCTGCGTATTAGAGACCTGTTGGTTAGACTGTAAAATAGTTTGATACAAATGGGGAATTGCTTGTTTAATTTGCGTCTGAGTTGGTTGTCTAACCCAGGTAATGCTGAGCTGCTTCAGCGGGGTTTGCGAGGTCTTGAGAAAGAGAGTCTTCGGGTGGACCGTAAAGGGTATCTTTCTCGTTGGTCTCACCCAGAAGGCCTTGGCTCTGCGTTGACGCACCCCTATCTCACAACTGATTACTCTGAGGCAATGCTAGAGTTTGTAACTCCTCCCTCACCCACCAATAGCGAGACTGTAACCTTTCTAAGTGATTTGCATGCTTTTGTAATGCAAAACATGCAGTGTGAGCTGCTTTGGGCTCAGAGCATGCCATGTTTGATGCCGCCTGAATTGGAGATTCCTGTTGCAGACTATGGAACATCTAATCAAGGAATGCTTAAGACAGTGTATCGGAACGGTCTAGGGCATAGGTATGGAAAAAAAATGCAGGCTATCTCGGGGATACACTTCAATTATTCTCTTCCGGTTGAGTTTTGGAATCCCTATATTGATCGCGAGCAAAGTAGCCAAGAGCTAAAGGGGTTTGTTTCTAGTCAATACATGGGCCTGATCAGAAATTACCGGCGTTTTGCATGGCTGTTGATCTATCTGTATGGAGCTTCGCCCGCACTTAGTAAGTCCTTTTTGAAAAGGCCTAACTCAGTTATAGAAGAGTTAGATTCTACGACTTGGTATGGACCATTTAGCACATCGCTTAGGATGAGTGGAATAGGGTATAGAAATAAATCACAAGCATCACTTGGGATCTCTGCAAATTCACTGGACGAGTATGTTTCTGGTCTTGGAGCAGCAGTGACAACGCCCAATTCAAAATATAAAGAAATTGGTGTGCTTGTAGATGGTCAGCATAGACAATTGAATACAAACACTTTGCAAATCGAAAATGAGTACTACAGTTCCATACGCCCAAAACCATTAGCTGATAAAACCAACCGCCCCTTATTGGCACTTAAAAAGTCTGGGGTTGAGTATCTAGAGGTAAGAACTTTGGATTTGAGCATGATGGATCCAGTTGGTGTTAATGAGAGACAGCTTTGTTTTATGGAAGCATTCTTAATCTACTGCTTACTTACTGAGAGTCCTCCAATCACTCCGAAAGAACAAGCAGAGATTGATATGAGGGATATGCTAGTTGCCCAGGAGGGACGTCGTAAGGGGTTAAAGTTACCGCGAAATGGCAGAGAAGTGTCATTTGAATCCTGGGCAATGGAAACTTTGGAGCCAATTCGCAATATTGCTGCAATATTAGATACAGGAGCAGAGGACTATTTAAAAGCTGTGGATTCTGGGATTTCTGCCACTAAGGATCCAGAACTCACGCCATCAGCACGGATACTTGCTCATATGATGGAAACAGGAGCAAGTTTTATAGATTTTACTTTGGAATGCTCAAAGGCCCATGAGCAATACTTTTCTGATTTGCCTCTGAACGACAAAAAACAAGAGCTATTCACCCAACTTACAAAAGTATCATTAACAGAGCAGCAGCAGTTAGAGAAACAAACCGAGCAATCATTTAGAGATTATCTTGAGGATTATTTTCAGTAGAGAAGTCTGATTTAGAACATTTGTTCGGATATAGCGCTAACGTTTAATAAGGTCCTTTAAATCAAACTTTAAATCTACTAGTTTTTTAAGCTCTACCTTGATGCCAGTCGAGATCAGTTGTTTACCAATCATAAATGCCTGAGGTAAATTTACCGCTTCAACCGTAACAATCCGACCGTCACGTATGTAAAAAACGGCAAAAGGGGCTTTCTTAGGGTCGCCTCTCACAACAATCTGATCATAACCTTCCGATAACCCCGCAATCTGCAGTTTTAGGTCGTATTGGTCTGACCAAAACCATGGCACTGTTTTATATGGTGTCTTTTCACCAAGAAAAGTTTGTATACCTGCTTTTGCTTGATCAATTGCATTTTGAACCGATTCGAGTCTGATTCTTTTGCTGAGCAATTGGTTTGGATGATTTGTGCAGTCTCCAGCGGCAAAGATATTTTGGCCCTCCGTACAGGCAAATTCATCTACGATAATTCCATCTTTGCATGGCAGACCTGCGGTTTCTGCTAGCTCAACCTCTGGTTCTATTCCAATACCAACTACCACTAAGTCACAAGCTAGTTTTTGTCCGTCAGCGGTCACGACTGTTGTAACTTTTTTATTCCCCCCAAAATGACTAACAGTGGTCAAATATTTTAAATTAACTCCTGCTTTTGAATGGTATCTAGAATAGAAGTTAGATACCTCAGTAGATACGGTACGTGACATTACTCTTTCTGTCGCTTCTAGTACTATTACGTCTAGACCTGATGAAATTGAAACTGCTGCAACTTCTAAACCAATATACCCTGCGCCAATAATCACTAGTTTCTTAGCTTTTTTTAGCTTAGGTAATATCTCATCTACGTCTGCTAAGGTTCGAACATAGTGAATACCGTCCAGATCTGATCCAGGTACTTTAAGTCGACGTACCTTGCTACCGGTGGCGAGCATCAGACCATTAAATTTTAAAAGGCGATCATTATTTAGCCTTACATGAGATTTTCCAAGATCAAGCTCTATTGCACGGGCACCTAATTCAAGATCAATATTGTTGCTCTCATAGAACTTTAATGGGCGTAGGAAAAGGCGTTCGCGTTGAAGCTCGCCTGCCATATATTTTTTAGAGAGTGGTGGACGTTGATAGGGGGGATAAATTTCTTCCCCGACAAGTGTAATGCTTCCCTCATACTTGTTTTGTTGTAATGTTTGTATGGCTTGGGCAGCAGCTTGACCACCTCCAACGATGACAAAGTTTTTTGTCATGGATTTATTTATTTCCGATTTTTGTTGAGTATAGTCATCTTAACTTTTCTAGATAGGTAAGCGAGAAATGATTCGTGCAATTCAGGTAAAAGAATTCGGCGGCCCTGAGGTTTTAAAATGGGTAGAAATTGATTTAGGAGAGCCTGGGCCTGGAGAGGCTCGGATTGTCCATAAGGCAGTTGGCCTTAACTTTATTGATACCTACCGTCGTTCCGGACTGTATCCCATAGATCTACCAAGTGGTTTAGGAACAGAGGCCTCTGGCATTGTTACCAGTGTTGGTCCAGATGTTCATCATGTTGCTCCTGGGGATCGAGTTGCCTATGCCATGGGCCCCCAAGGATCCTATTCTGAGGAGCGGATAATGCCTGCGAAGTGGCTTGTGAAGCTTCCAGAGGACATAAACGATGAGATTGCTGCAAGCATGATGCTTAAGGGATTAACAAGCTGGTATCTATTACGTCAAACATATTCTGTCCAGCCTGGAGAGTGGATACTTCTCTATGCGGCAGCTGGTGGTGTTGGACTTATTGCAGCTCAATGGGCCCGCAAACTAGGAGCACATGTTATCGGTGTTGTTAGTACAGAGGAAAAAAGACAGCTAGCCCTGAACCATGGATGCGAAACCGTATTACTTGCAACAGATGACATAGTGACCAAGGTGAGAAACTTGACAGGAGGTGAGGGTGTTCCAGTGGTCTATGATCCGGTAGGAAAAGATACCCTTATTACATCATTAGATTGCCTTAGGCCGAGGGGGCTTTTGGTTAGTTTTGGGAATGCATCAGGGCCTGTCGAGGGACTTAATTTATTAGAGCTTGCTAAGCGCGATTCACTCTATGTTACGAGGCCTGGTCTTTGGACTTATGTGAAAAATAGAGAGGATCTAGAAGCGGGTTGTGCTGATTTATTTAAACAGGTGCTTGGTGGGCATATCGATATCAAAATTGGTCAGCGTTTTGATCTTTGCGATGCTGCTGATGCTCATCGTGCATTAACATCACGTCGAACAATAGGGTCTTCGGTCTTGTTACCCTAGTTTAGGTTGGAAGAATTCAAGGAACGGGGCTTAGTGGCCAAAGTAAAGGTAGCATCAACATCACAGTTATGAATACAACAATCGTTAAGGGTAGGCCAAGTCTAATATAGTCAGCGAACTTGTAGCCACCAGGTCCCATAACTAAAATATTAGCAGGATGAGATATTGGGCTTGTGAAACTAGCCGATGCAGCCATTGCTACAGCCATCATTGCAGTTTGAGGCGCGATTCCTAGATCAGCGCTAGCTGATAGAACGATTGGAGACATGAGTACGACAAGCGCTGCTGTTGGAATTATCATCGTCCCAGCAGCTGTTACAAGATAGAGCCCTGCTATTACCCACCAAGGCCCCATTGGCCCTAATAGATTCATTGTTTGCTGTGCTAAAAATTCTGCTGCTCCTGATTGTTCCATAGCCGTTCCTAGAGGCAGCATTCCAGCAATCAAAAAGATGGCGCGCCAGTCGATCGCGCGATAGGCTTCTTCCATAGTTAGGCAACGCGTTAGCACCATTAATGTTCCACCAATAATTGCTGCTATATAGATAGGCAGCAAACCAATTAGGACCGTTCCAACAACCGTCAGCATTATTCCGCCGGCAAGTGGTGCTCGGGTGGTATCTATAGTTCTCTGAGTGATTGGTGTAAGAATCAAAAATTCGGGGTCTTTCTCTAGAACTCTTAGTTTTTCTCTTGGTCCAAGAACTAATAAAGCATCACCTGACTGTAGAATTAACTGATCAAGGTTTGATCGGATCGCCTCGCCTTTACGCCAAACAGCCACTAATTCCAAACCATATTTGTCACGGAAATTAACCTCAGATAACGGTTGTCCTGCAAGCGTAGAGCGTGGGTCTAAGGTGGTTTCAAGTAAGCTTAGGCGATCTGATTCAAATGCCTGGAAATCTGTAGGAGCGCCCCTCTCTACCTTAAGTTCTTGAAGCCCTCTAAGAACGTCCAGGTCCTCTTCCCGACCTTGAATTAACAGCAGGTCTCCACTACGGAGAGACTGATCCGATTCTGGCATTATTCGTAGCTCTCCCTCTCGAAAAAGGGCTAGCAGACGGAAATCGAAAGCGTCGCCGATCCGGCTTCGCATAAGAGTGTCTCCTGCTAATTGAGATTCACGCGGTACTCGGACCACAAAAATACGTTCTTGTAGACGATATTTTTCACTTAAGTCCTCTTCATTTACTTCGCGGCACTCAGAAAATTCGGTGGAGCGTTGTAGTTCTTCTAATGTGTCCGAACTAGTTTGCAGCAGTAGAGTGTCTCCGGGTTTGAGCGGGACATAGGCTAGATTCACACGACGAACCAAATCGCCGCGCCGAATTGCGAGCACATTAGCTCCATGCGTTTTACGGAACTCTGAGTGATGTAATAGCTTTGCAACAAGTGGCGAATTATTTGCCACAACAACTTCAGCCAGCTTTACTTGTCCCGCCATTAAGCCTTGAAGAACTGGGGCTTCGCGTTCAATTACTAACTCACTCCAGCGTTGAAACTCTCGGAACCGATCAAGTCTTCCTTGGACCGTAAGTTTTTGTCCCCCTTTCAGCACGGTTTGACGTGATGGCATCAGTTCGGTTTTACCTTTGTGCTCTATAGCAATGACAATCAAGCCTGCTGCTGCACCTATTCGGCTTTGACCGAGTGTTTTTCCAACAAGAATAGAATCTTCGGGTACACGCATTTCAAATGCACGTGAATGCAGTCCATATAGGGTGCGAAGATTACGTTGACTTCGTTTTTGTGTTGCTTCTTCTTTGGCCTTTGGCAGTAGATAGCGAGCTGCTATAGCCATGAAGAGGGTGCCAGATACCAGAGCAGCTATACCTATTGGCGTGAAATCAAACAATCCGAAGGTGGTTTCACCTGCTTGCTGGAGTGCACCACTGATTAAAAGATTTGGTGGTGTTCCGATCATTGTAGTGAGACCGCCAAGTAGGCTTCCATAAGCTAACGGCATAAGTAATCGGGAAGCTGCGATTCGTGTACGTCTGGCGATTTCGATTACTACGGGTAGCATTAATGCTGCAACCCCAATATTGTTCATAAAAGCAGAAAGGCCTCCAGCCGTTAACATAATCACAATGATCATGCGGCGTTCTTGTCTACCTGCAAGCCTCAAAACCGTGTGACCGATCACATTAGCAATACCAGTTCTGGTCAAACCATCACTTAATATGAACATTGCCCATACAGCTATTACGGCGGGGTTAGAAAATCCAGCTACAGCTTCCTCTGGAGTAACTAATGTAGTTAGAACTAGTATCCCTAATACCATTAGGGCTACAACGTCCATACGGATTTTTTCGCTAACAAATAAAGCTAGCGATATAACCAAAATGGTAAGAACAAGTCCGATTTCAAACGTCAAAATCTATTAATCCGTAGGATTTTTATACGTCAGTTTGGAGTACAAACACCACAGTAACTCTTTAATTCTAAACCTTAGAAGAACTTACAGAAAGCAAAAACAATCAAGATTAATAAAAGATAATATCTCTTCCGCTATATTCTTTGGTACCTTGCGATCAAGAATCAAAAATTGATTTAATCAATTTAAATCAGAAAAGTTAATTTGAGATAAATTATTAATGAACTTCTTCCAAAATATCATCTCAACTCTGATGAAGAGGTCCGTAAAATCTAAATACTCGGGCCTTGAAGATTTTGGTGTTCTTCAAAAAGACATAAGTAAGGCTGTTAAGTCTGTAATGTCAGCAAATGGTGAAGTCTCATCACTTGTTTATGCAGAGCATCTATTAGAGCTTATTGAGAATAAAAATGATGGAGAGCTTATTACTTTTCTAAAAGAATTAAAAAATAATTACGATATAGATACTAGGGCTTTAATTGATGAAGTAAAAAATTACTCTATTGAGAAAAGCGATGAGAATCTTAAAAAGGTTACGTTGGCATCTGAACCTGGATGGCATGAGATTTTTAGGAGATTAAATGCAACACCAAATGGCACATACAGACTGGTAAAATTAAGAGAAAGAATCAAAAATCTTAAAGATAAAAGCCTTGATTCATTTGAAACAAGCTTACTCAAATTATTCAAATATTGGTTTAATCCTTCTTTTCTTGTATTAGAGAAAATAGATTGGTCTACTCCTGCAAGTATCTTAGAAAAAATTATTGCCTATGAAGCTGTTCATGCAATTAATTCATGGGATGATTTAAGGGCTAGGCTCGCTCCTTCGGATAGAAAATGCTTTGCTTTTTTTCATCCTTTAATACCAGATGAACCTCTAATATTCGTCGAAGTGGCTCTTTGTAAAAAGGTTCCTGAGTCTATAAATGAGATAATTAAAATAGAGCGAAATGTAATAAATCCTGAACATGCAGATACGGCTGTATTTTACTCAATATCTAACTGTCAGAACGGCCTGGCGGGAATATCTTTTGGGAATTTTTTAATAAAGAAAGTTGCACATGACCTGAAAACTTCACTGCCTAATTTAAAGAGTTTTGTGACTCTATCCCCTGTGCCTGGGCTAATGAGATGGATAGAAAAAAATGATCCAGATTTGCATGAAAAATGCATTAATGGGCAAGTGAATAATGAGACTTTCCTAAAGAAAGCTCTTTTCTATCTTACAAAGTCAAATAGACAGGATGGGCTTCCAAATGATCCTGTATCAAGATTTCATCTTGGCAATGGCGCTATATTAGAAAAAATTAACTTAAATGCTGATAATTCTAAAAAAGGGGTTTCCGAATCTCTAGGCCTTATGGTTAATTACTTATATGACCTAGATATAGTAGAAAAAAATCATGAGCTATTTTTTAAAACTAAAGAAGTTAAAGTTTCCCATGAAATTAAATCTTTAAATAAGACTCTTTAATTGAAAAAGAGCGCTTATGCCATAAATTATCGTTTACTAAGAATCGTCTGGTAGTGGACGAAGCAGATCATCCATTCTTCTAGTAAGTTGATTAAATTGATAAGTAGGTATGCGGTATTTCCACCCATTTAGTTTTTGACCTAACTCAAGCACTTCCATTTCTGCAGAGGAGCTAACATCGGAAACGACCTCCTCATTCGCAAAGCTATTTAAATCATCATGATCTAGATTCAGGGCAACCCAACCTTCGTCATCCTGTCTTATAGATTCAACTATTAAAATGAGCCCATCAAAAGTACGAAATTCAGCTATTGTTATATCTTCTTCGAAACTATCATGTAATTCTACATCCTGGAGGGAAAGACCAGAGAGCGTACTGCCAATCGTATTTGCAATGCTTTCATATTGAAGTTCACGACTTTCAGGAATATCAGAAACAGTGAAATTTGATTGATCCGAGTCATTTTTAAAGATAGTTAAAGTTTCACCATCAGGGTGTTGCAATTTAACTTGCTGTATTCGATTTGTGGAGATAGATAATATTTCTGTATCCAACCAGTCTGTAGGAGACCTGCCTGCTTCAGGGTCTCTATCGATCAGGTAACTTTGTGTTTGGTCTGCTTTCCGAACATAAACTTGGTTATCTCCAGCAGAATCTCCAACGATGACGTTCACTGGAAGATCTGACCCAACTAATCGGATGCCAAGACCCCCTGCATCTTCTCTTTCTATTGATTCAACGCCTAGTCGGTCATGCCATTCAGGCCTTGATGTTTTTTCCTCTAGTATTCGTGCCTCAGCAAGAGTTAGTAACATACGATTAATTTTTTGCGTATCAGCTGGATAACCACTACGTTCAGTAACAGTCCACCCGTCTGTACTTAAATTAAGTGTAGTAACAACTGTGTTACCCCTTTCAGCAAGCTCAATTAACTCGATACTATTAAGTTCCTCCAGTAATCCAGAAAATAATAGATTAGTTACCATGCTTGCTGGTTCTTGATTGCGTTGTCCGACTAACGCAAGAACACTCAAAATTAAAAAAGTTCCAGCAAGGACTATTAAGGTGCGATTAGTCATCGTTATGTACCTTTCCGTTTTCTTCTCAGAGCGACCGTTCCTAGGGCAAATAAAGTCAAAAGCAAAGGTACGACCACTATGTTTATCGCCTGTAGAATAACTCCTAATCGCTCAATGTCTTGGTCAAGGTTTCGTTGTACTGCTCTAAGGTCCTGTCTGATACGTATTTGTTGATCTAAAAAACGTTGTACTTCAGCTTGTTGTTCTGGGCTAGCTAAGAGCGCTCCCTCATCGGTTCTAGCAGCCTGTAGTTCAGCTAGTCTGGTTTCAGTTTCAGTAAGTTCAGCTTGCAGTAGTTGCTCGGTTTGTCGAAATTGAGCATCTGCATCTCTACGGAGTGCTTCGACTCGCGTAAATGGTCGAGAATATGTGCCCCGTGCACGAATACCAATTAGTTCGGCACTTCCAGATAAATTATCGAGAGAATTAATTACAAAATCCCCATTACTTGCGAAAGCCGTTGTTAACTGTTGACCAAGGAAATTTTGTCTTTGCACCCATAGTCGATCACTTAGGAAATCAACATCTCCAACTAGAATGACATTTGCGTTCTCAATAGAGTTTGTGTGGTTATTGGAGGCTGGAGATGGTTCTGGAATCGAAGCAGCAACTTCAGAATCTGGAATTATGTCTTGGGGTTGTCCATCGGGGAATGCGGTGGTTAATTGGCCAGTAATGCGAGCAGCTAGAATATATGACTCACCTGTGGGCACAAAACCGTCCTGGAGCATTTCTGGATCCGATAACATTTGGACCTGTATCGCAGGTAAGAGAGCAGCATCTAAACTTGAAGTAAGAAGAGGTTCGATTTCTGCTGTACTTTCATCTAGCAGAGTGAAATGTCCAGTACTACCTAAATTGAGGGTACTAAGACCATCTGTAATAACGTCATCATTGTCCATTGCAGCGCTGTTAAGACCAAGTAAACCAAGATGTCTTATGGGCCTTAAACCGGCTCCAGTGCTTATGCTAAGAGCTAACTGGTTATCTGCTACAACCTCAGTATCAGTGAAACCGATGCCCCACGCAGCCAACAAAGGATCAAGATTGGAACTGCTTCCGGCCGCCATTGCAGCCGGATCTCCACCGGAATTAAGCATATCAATTTCAGCAAATGGGTCGAGGAATATAAGAGCACGACCGCCACGAAGAATAAACTGATCAATGGCATAGAGAGTTTCAAGTCCAAGGCCTTTAGGATGTACTAGCCATAGAACATCAAGTTCCTCTTCAATAGTTGTTAGAGACGATGAAAGAGTACGGACTTCAAACAGTTGTTCTGCCTGGGTATAAATAACCCATGGTTCAGTAGGTCGCTGCATCTGTGGGTCAAATCCAGGTGTCATAGGTACACCAGCGAGGAGTCCCACAACAACTTTTTCGGGTCGCGCAAGGCTATAAATCATTCTTGCAATTTCGTATTCAAGAAATCGCTCTCGGTCAGGATTAAAAATGCTAATGATTTCTTCTTCGCCAACACTATTAGTCCCTACAAGCCCAAAATAAATTGCCTGTCCGAGCCCTAGATTAATGGGCTGTAATCCAAACTGGGCAGCCCTATCTTCGTCTTCAGAAAACGGAACTGGATCGATTATGTTTAAATTTAAATTTTCTCCAGCTACAGCATCTAACTCTTCCAATAGTTCTCGAACTCGAGTAGCAAAATTTCTAAGCGGTGTAATATCTGATGTCTCGGTATCCGAGAAAAAATAATAAAGGTTAATTGGTTCTTCAATGTTTGATAGGAGCGCACGAGTTCCAGGGGATACTGTGTAGAGGTTGTTCTCTGTCAAATCGAATCTTAAACCACTCAGTAGGGCGTTATTTGCAGTAACAGCAGCAATGAATACCAATCCTAAAAGGACTAGTGAGGCTGTTCCAATTTTTCGCTGTGTCTGAGTGCTCATGGTGTATCTAGCTGCCTTTTTTGATATTCAGTGTTAATACATTCGCATAAAGAAATGTGCTGATAAGTAACGCAAAATAGACTAAGTCACGCAGGTCTATAACTCCCTTGCTTATGCTGGAGAAATGAGTCAAAAAACTTAAGCTGGCAATGGAATCTATGATGGTTTGAGGCACCCATCCAACCAAGGGACTAAGTATTGGCTGAAATCCTGCCAGTAGAAATATAAAGCAGATGACTACCGTAAGGATAAAAGCAATAACTTGATTATTGGTTGTAGCAGATATAAATGAACCGATAGCCAAAAATCCACCAGCCATCAAAAAGCTACCTAAGTAAGCAGCAAAGATAACACCGTTATCAGGATTGCCTAGGTAATTGACTGTGATCCATATTGGAAATGTAAAAAAAAGAGCCATTCCTGTGAATAGCCAAGAGGCTAGAAACTTTCCCGTAACAGATTCCCAAATTTCTAACGGAAGAGTTAGCAATAGCTCTATGGTTCCAGTTTTTCTTTCCTCTGCCCAAAGACGCATAGAAAGAGCGGGCACAAGGAAAAGATATAGCCATGGATGGTAATTGAAGAATGCTGCCAGACTTGCTTGCCCACCATTATAAAAATTTCCAAAATTAAAGGTGAACCATCCTGAAAGGACCAGGAAAATAACTATAAAAACGTAGGCAAGTGGTGTAGAGAAGTAGCCTCGTAATTCACGGCGCAAAATAGCAAGTACTCCATTCATGCGGCCGCTCCCCCTGTGATAGTTCTGAATACCTCGTCTAATCGACCTGATTCAAGGTGGAGTTCTGAAAATTCCCAACCTTTTGTAGCGCCGAGTTCTGTGATGGCTTGTAGCGGTATCTTTCCACTATCAGGAAACGCTATAAGTTGATTGCTGTGTTCGTCAACTTCCGTACTAATGATTTCTGGCAAAGAGTTGATTGCCTCGCGAACTGCGTTAAGTTCAGAAGGTTCTGAAAGCTTTATTGATACCGCATTGTGAAATTTAGACTTGGCTTCTAGGTTTTTCGGAGTATCGTCTGCGAGTATCTGACCATCAGAAATAATGATTGCTCGATTACACACAGCGTCGACTTCTTCCAAAAGATGTGTTGAGATAATAATGATTTTATTCTCCGACATCTTATTGATAAGTTTTCTTACCTCATATTTTTGATTGGGATCTAAACCATCTGTGGGTTCATCGAGTATCAAAACCTTTGGATCATGAAGAATAGCTTGCGCAAGACCAACACGACGGGTATATCCCTTAGACAAGGTATCAATTTTCTGATTAAGCACATGTTTCAAATGTAGCAGTTCGTAAACCTCATCCAGCCTATGTAGTCGTTCTGAGCCTTTAAGGTTTCGGGAATCTGCGATAAATTCAAGAAATGATTTAGCAGTCATTTCGGGATAGCTTGGAGCACCTTCTGGCAGGTAGCCAATCATTTGTTTTGCTTTGGTTGCTTGAGTTTCAATATCAAAACCGCAAACAGTGGCTTTGCCAGAAGTTGGCGGCAAGAAACCCGCAATGATTCGCATCGTTGTCGTTTTTCCAGCTCCGTTAGGACCAAGAAAGCCTAGAACTTCGCCTGGCTGGACTTGGAAAGTTAGATTATTGACAGCAACAAGAGACCCGTATTGTTTACTTAATTCTTGGCAATCAATCATTATTGGCACCACTTATGCTACGCATATTTATTTTTTTAACACCTAGGTACAAGCCGGGATTTTGCATATAGGCACAAAATTTTCAAGTTTTTTATGATATTAAGTTACTGAGGATCTAGTATCTTTCCGTCAACGTCCATTAAGGCTAACTCACCAAGGTTTAGTGCACGTACCTCTTCTTCAATTTCAGCCAGATCACCTACCACAACCCAAATTAATTGGTCTGGTTTCAGTTGATTTCTAGCGGCAGAATTTGCTTCCTGAACACTCACATCACTGACTAGGTCAGCATATTGTTCCCAGTAATCATCCGGTAGCGTAAAACGTACCATTTGTGCAATATCGTTAGCGACGGCTTGTGCTGTTTCCCATCTTCCAGGCAGGGTAAGTGTATTTCGTTTCTTAGACGTAGCTACTTCTTCGTCATTGACCGGCCTATCATTCAGCAACTCACGCAGTTCTCGGTCAAGCTCTATAAGTGAATCTGCAGTTCGATCGCTTTGCACTGGAGCATAGACAATAAATGGTCTTTGATTCATGGTGTCAACAAGCATTGAACGTACACCATATGACCATGCTTTATCTTCTCTAAGGTTCATATTAATACGCGAAGTGAAGCTGCCTCCAAATATGTCATTGAAGGTTTGTAGTGCTAGTTCTCTTTCGTCCGATTTAGCAAATACAACTTGACCACCAATTATGATGCTCTGTTCAGAACCTGGGCGATCTACTAGGATAATTCTAGATGATTCTGGAAGCTCAACCGGGGGAATGCTTTTCTGTGGTATTTCATTACTAGCCCAGTTTGAAAAAAACGATTCTAGTACTGGCACTATCTCTTCCAGGCTGGTATCACCAACAACAATCATTGTTGCATTATTAGGTCTAAACCAAGTTTCATGAAATGTCTGTAGATCGGTGTTAGAAAGACTCGTAATAGCTTCTTCTGTACCCGAACCTGTCATGGGGAGTGAATAAGCATGCCCTTCGCCATAAATGAGGGCTGGAAAAATCCTCAGAGCCATACTCATAGGCGTTGTTTTTTCGCGCTGAATATGCGAAATACTGAGTCTTTTTTGGCGGACCAACTCCTGTTCTGGAAAAGTTGGATTAAGAATTACATCGCTATAGATTTCTAGAGAATCCTCAAGGTTTTCTTTTAATGCTGAAAGATTTACAAAAGAGTAATCAATATTAGCTCCTGTTCTTAGTTGAGCTCCCAACCCAGCTAATTCTTCACTGATCTCCAATGCTTCACGTGATTCTGTTCCCTGATCCAACAT
>DJLG01000086.1 GCA_002434915.1 Proteobacteria bacterium UBA6522 | reverse complement strand
AGAGGCAAACGTCTCGATAGCCTCTATCTGTAAATCGCGAGGCGTCTTCACAAACTCCAGCTGCTCAGCTTGATTCTCCCTAACCACGTCCAAAGACTCTAACCACTCTCGGGGTAATCCGGAATCCAGTGGTAAATCCGCCAACGTTCGTATGTACATTGAGATCGCTACAAGATCATCATCAGAGGGATCCATCTCATTGACTATGACTCCCATTATTGGATTGCTCTCCAACTGGTCAAAGATGTCAGCTGGTGTCGGACCAAAATGCAGAGATGGCCCTACTAAGCCCTCTCCAGTGTCTGAATGACATACCCAGCAACCAACATCAGAGTCATATAACTCTTTGCCACGCTCCACCATTGCGTCTAGGTCCTGCGCCAAAACTGGCGTATTGAATAGGGCAACAGTCAAAAAACTTAACAATAAACGTATATGTGCCATATAAAATCAATTCCTGATATTTGTCTTTTATTATAAGGATCTTAATAAGACTCTTTAAACGTAACTCAACGCTGAAGCACTTATTGATTATCGCTTAGTTCACTAATCAAAGGCACATTCCAGGCATCGTAACCATATAACCAGCTGGTATCCTGATCACCGCCTTGCATCCAGGTGTTTGCACTTGAAATCGCTTGAATTTTTGATGTGCGAGGTTTTCTATTAGCCTCAAATTGCCGGAAAGCAGCCGTTAAATCTTCGCCTTCAACTGCCTCAATACATCGTGCCAAGATTGCAGCGTCCTCAATAGACGTTGCAGCGCCTTGCGCCATGTAGGGTGTCATTGGGTGACATGCATCACCAACCAAAACAACATGCCCATCACTCCATCTGGGTAGTGGCTCTCGCTCTAATATTGCCCATTTATGACAATCTGGGCATGCATCTAAAACAGCGCGAACATCAGGATGAAAACCTACATACGCATCACGAAGATCGTTAACATCGCCTTTTGCAGACCAAGACTCGGGTGTTAACCACTCAGCAGACTCTGGCACACTAGTAACAAAATAGATTTCACTACATTGCGCAGTAACGTAATACATAACGATGTGACGATCTATACCCCACCATTTAGTGCGGGACTGTCCGATGTCTCTACCGCTCATTCTATCTGCTGAAAATACCGCCCGATAAGCAATTCTCCCCTTATGGATTGGCTCATCAGGACCTACGACAATGTCCCTAACTATAGAGTGCACACCATCAGCGCCAACAACAGCATCAGCAACTACGCTTGTTCCATCATGGAAAGTCAGACTAACGCCTGAAGAGTTTTCATCGAGGCCAATAAGCTTCTTATTAAAATGAATCACATCAGAAGGGACTGCTGAAGAAAGAGCACTTGTTAGATCTGCACGATGCATACACAAATAAGGAGCGCCAAAAAGTTCTTCTGGCATCGGCAATTCCCTAAGAACCTTGCCAGTATTCCACTCCCTATTTAAGTGAGAATAGGGGCTAAAAGAGGATTTGATAAGCGTGTCTTCTATGCCAATTTGCCTAAGCACCTTCATAGAATTTGGCATCATCTGTATACCAGCTCCAATGCGCTCGAACCGAGCTGCTTGTTCGTAAACATGCACCTTCATGCCAATACTTCTCAGGGTTGCAGCAGCCGCTAGTCCACCCATGCCAGCACCGACAATCGCTATAAACCGTTCGCTGACCATCAAGTCTCCTTAAAAAATATACTTGTGAATTATACGGAGATTAACTATGTCTTTGGGCAAGTGTTCACCGCTATACTTCCTCACCCCCTAAAGCTTGGACATAAAAAGTGAACCTTGGATTTATTGGTCTTGGAAAAATGGGAGAGCCAATGGCTATGCGGTTGCTCGATGCGAGTTTTACTCTCAACGTATGGAACCGGAGCCCCGCAAAAACAATCAATGCTAATAAGGCAGGTGCTGTAGTTGCTTCGTGTCCCTCGGTTGTGGCAAGTCGTTCAGAAATCATTATTTCTATGCTTAATGATGATGATGCAGCTCTAGAGGTGTTTGAAGGTGCTGACGGCCTACTCGCAGGTAATGTTGAAGACAAACTTTTCATTGAAATGAGTACGCTTAGACCTAGTACAGCAAGAAAATTAGCTACGTCTTGTAATATCCAGGGCGCTGCTTTTATAGATGCACCTGTATCGGGAACTGTTGGCCCAGCAGAAGAGGGCCGCTTGATGGCTTTAGTGGGAGGGAAAGAAGCTGACCTGGAAAGAGCACGTCCTGTTTTAGATATTTTAACTCGACGCATTGTCCATGTTGGAGCAGTTGGACAAGGCTCACTCATGAAACTCGTTATAAATTTACCTCTAGCAGTCTATTGGCACTCTCTTGGTGAAGCAGCGGCTATGGGACATGCGGGTGGCCTAGAGTTAAGCGTCATTTTAGATGTGATGAAGGACAGTGGAGCATCAATGGCAGCTTTCCCAAAAAAAATTCCTGAAATCCTGGGTGAATCGGATCTGGTTACATTTGATATCGATACACTGCATAAGGATGTAGAGTTCATCATCGAAACGGGCATGGATTTTCACGTGCCAATGGCAGCGGCGAAAACCATCTTATCATCATCCAAAGCCGCTAAAGAAAATGGACTTGGGTCTGCTGATGCTTCTGAACTCGTAAGGTTTATCATAAATTCTTACCGAAACTCTGAAAATAAAGATTGAGTAGAGGGGCAGAAATGCAAAAGAGCAAAAGCTCCCCAAATTGTCCTCCGTTTGATTCCAAACCAACTCCACCACTACAAAACACCCCCTCGAATGCATGCGATACGCATATGCATATTTGTGGCCCACTCTCCAGTTATTCTTATTCTAAAAACCGAACTTATACCCCGCCAGACTCATTACTTCCTAATTACCTACACTTAGCTCAAGTGCTGAATATTGAGCGCGTGGTATTTGTTCAACCCAGCGTTTACGGAGATGACAACACCGTTATGCGTAAGGCTATGTCTGAGTGCCCTCTGCCTAATAGAGGTGTTGCCGTTTTGAATGCTGATGTATCCGATGAAGAAATTGAAGCACTACATCATGAAGGGGTTCGAGGGGTCAGATACAACCTTGTTGATGTGAAAAACCCTAAAAAAAAATTACCTGTACAAAGCATGAAAAAATTTGCCGAACGCATTTTGCCATTGGGCTGGCATATAGAACTGCTCCTGCATGTTGATAATTACCCTCGCCTAGATGATGAGTTAAGTGATTTTCCAGTTGATCTCGTTGTAGGACATCTAGGGTACTTTGATCCAGGGAAAACTCCCGAAGATAATGGTTTTCAATCACTAATAAAGCTTATGAAAGCTAAGCGATGCTGGACAAAGCTTACTGGACCCTATCGATTATCAATCGAAGAATACCCCTACAAAAATGTCACTCCGTTTGCTGCCTGTCTAATAGAAGAAGCAGCAGATCAACTCGTTTGGGGTTCGGATTGGCCACATGTCTGTGTAAAAACCTCTATGCCTAACGATGGAAAATTACTAGATCTTTTATCAGTATGGTCTAAGCAATCTGAAATTCATCATAAAATACTCGTTGAAAACCCTACGCGCCTGTACGATTTCTAATGCCTATGAATATGAATTAGCTACTTCTAAGGATACAAAATGCCCATAGATACTTTTCGGGGAATACTTGTTCCAGCTCTTACCCCTTTCAAACCAAACTTATCTCCAGATATTGATGCATTCACTAAGCATTGTCATTGGTTGCTCGACAAGGGTGCTGATGGACTAGCAGTCTTTGGCACAACCAGTGAAGCTAATTCACTAGGACTAGAAGAACGCATGAATCTTTTAGACCACTTGATTGAAAGTGGTATTTCACCAAATGTTTTGATGCCTGGTACAGGAACCACAGCGCTAACTGATACGGTTAAGCTAACAGCACATGCAGTGGACAGAGGATGTTCTGGTGTTCTTATGTTGCCACCTTTTTACTATAAAGCTGTCAGTGATGAGGGCCTATTTGCAAGTTTTTCCGAAGTTATTCAAAGGGTAGGCAATCTGGATTTAAGAATATATCTATATCACATACCTCCTGTTTCTCAGGTATCAATATCTCTTAAACTCATTGCTCGACTACTAAAAAGTTACGATAAGACAGTTGTTGGTATTAAAGATAGCTCGGGGAACTGGACTAACACTTTGTCTATGCTTAAAGAGTTTCCATCTTTAGCTACATTCTGCGGTTCTGAAACATTTCTATTAGATACTTTAAAAAATGGAGGTGCAGGATCCATAACGGCCACTGCAAACGTTAATATTGAAAACATAAGAAAGGTCTTCGAACACTGGCGCGATAACAGCGCAGAGCAACTTCAGAAAAAAATAAATAACGTCCGCAAAGAATTTGAAAATTATCCTGCTGTTCCTGCTCTTAAAGCCATTATTTCCAAGCACCGAGAGCAGCCCAGTTGGAAGACAGTGCGACCCCCGCTTGAACAACTGAGTGCCGAAGATTCCGAACAGCTATCTAGTATGCTTAAAAAACTGGATTTTGAACTATAGACGGACAGCGATTACACCTAAAAAGGTTAAATGCTTAATCTTTTAAACTTATAGTTATTGAGAAAGCTTTGCCATAGAGGCAGCAAGAACACGCGTCACTTCAGCGAGATCAGATGGATTACAATTCTCCATCTCATTGTGGCTTATTCCTCCCTCGCAGGGGGAGAAAATCATGCCAGTTGGACAATGGTAATGAAGTTGTCGAGCATCATGTCCTGCCATCGAAAGAATTGGCATGTTAATTATTCCAATCTCGTCCGCCGACTCGGAAATACACTCTCGAATTTCATTAGGAAAAACTAATGATTCTGAAGTAGCCACCTCTGTAACCGTAACTAAACATGGTCCTTGGTTTTGCCTACAAATTGTTTCAACAGCATCACCCATAGTTTTAAGTGTTGACCAGTCTGGATGCCGTAAATCGATTGAGAAAAAAGCTGTAGATGGAATTACTGATGGAACATTAGGTGATATTTCGAAAAGTCCAACCGTATATTTCATATCCTCTACATCAAATTTATGGCGCATCACTCGAATCATTTCTAATGCGGAAAGTAATGCATCCTTTCTCTCGGGAGTTGGTAACGTGCCGGCATGGCCATCTTCACCAATAACCTTAACTCGGTAACGTCGTGACCCTTGTATACCTGTTACAACTCCCACAGGAACACCATTCGCTTCTAATATTGGTCCCTGCTCTATATGCGATTCTAGAAATGCCGTCATCGGAAACCCTAATGCCCGTTTTTCTAGTCCTGGGAAACTTGCCAGGGTTCTCTCCAGAGCATCCGCGGTTTTTACTCCCTCAGCATCCTCTACAGCTAATATCTGCTCCATAGGTCTACGCGAAGTGAAAGCCTCCGAGCCCATCATTCCTGGCGAAAAACGAGAACCTTCCTCATTCAACCATACGGCAATTTCTAACGGTACCTGAGGTATGAAGCCAGCATCTTGCATGGCCTTTATTGCTTCAAACCCCGCTACAACCCCAAAGGCTCCATCAAATTTTCCGCCTGTAGGTTGACTGTCTATGTGAGAGCCCGTAACAACCGGAGCCTTTTCATTTTGAATTCCCTCATAACGGAAGAAAAGATTGCTAATTTCATCTGTATATACAGAAAGGCTCATCTCTTGGGCCCACTCAATAAGCAGCTGTCTCGCCTTAATTTCTTCATCAGTCAGCGCTAATCTACAAACACCCTCATTGCTTGTCGCACCAATCTGCCCGAGCTCCATCAGTCGACTCCATAGGCGTTCTTCATCAACATGCTTAGCAATGTCTTTTAAAGAAATATCAGTAGAGGCGCTCATTTAACTTGTTTTCATTATTTCTGAAGGTTTTGATCTTGGGTCTCTTGAAGTCCATCGGCTCTCTTCAACCATAGAAAAAAATTCAGCCAGAACCCGATTAAATAAGTCTGGTTCCTCTAGGTTAAGTGTATGGCCTGTTCTGGGAATTACATGCAGACCAGATGTTGGTATTACGCGTTTGAGAAATATCCCTGGATTAAGGCAGTGGTCATCTTCATCACCCACTACTACTAAGGTAGGAATGTTTAGCTTCTGTAGGTGGGCCTCAAGATCGTAAAGTGAAGGCCTGTCTGCTTGGACTCCTAACATTGTATTAGCAGACCCCTTTGCCGAATGCTCTCCTAACATCAAACGAAACTCATTCCATCCTCTTGGGTCCTTAACCAGGAAAGGGATGCGTGAAGCTGCCATGCCATAAATATGCGAAAAGGCTTCGCTACCAAGGGTTTCAAATTGTTGCGCGACCTCTTTAGATACTTCTTTAAAATAGTCCTGAAATTCTTTTTCTGCTCCATATCCGGCACTTGCCACCACCAAAGATTTAGCCCGTTCAGGATAGGTTAATCCAAAATGAAGTGTGGCAAATCCACCCATGGATAAACCAACAAGATGGGCATGAGAAATTTTTAGATGATCCATAACATCACGGATATCATCAACGGCACGGGCTTGAGAATACTTCGAGACATCCTCTGGGACATCCGATGGTGGATAGCCTCGAGCATTAAACGTTACACAACGATAACGACGCGAAAAATGTCTAACTTGTGGCTCCCAACTGCGCTGATCGCCACCGAATTCATGCACAAAAATAATCGGGGCTCCCTCCGATGTATCTTCTATGTGCAGATGCACTCCATCGTCTGTAACAGCGAACTGGCTCATAATTAGTAAATCATATGATGGATTGTCGTGAAGAGATTCCTCCATCGACTGTGTAGATAGTTCCGGACGTGTATCCGGCACGGTATGAAGCAAGAAAAACCATCAGGTCGGCAACTTCATGTATATGTGCTGGTCGTTTTAAAGGATACGTTTCTAATAATTCCTTATATCGATCCGCATCGCCTAACACGTCCGCGGCCCGTTTCTTCAACATACTATAAATTCGACCCGTATCAACTGGACCTGGATTAACACCTACTACCCGAATGTTGTCATTAAGGCTGTGTCCGCCGAGAGCACGAGTAAATGCCATCAATCCAGCGTTACCAGTTGTCCCAGCAATATACTTAGGATCAAAAACCTCACCGCTATTACCAATGTTATTTATGATGACACCAGATCCATTATTCTTCATTCGCTCATAGTAAATTCGACAAAGGTTTATGTAACCCATCACCTTGAGCTCCCAGCCATCACGCCAGCTTTTCTCATGAATTTCAGACAACAATCCGCTAGGAATAGCGCCAGCATTGTTGATCAGAATATCAATATCTCCAACGGCCTCTGACAGGCTTTCACAGGCACCTTTTTCCGTTAGATCGAGAGGGTGAAGATGAACTTGGACCTTACTATCACCTTCTAACTTCACCTTAATAGATTCGAGAGAAGCTGTATTTCTTGCTGTTAAATGCAAATGAACACCCTCCAAAGCAAAGGATGTGGCTAATTCCTTTCCTATCCCTTGGGACGCCCCTGTAATAAGCGCGGTTTGTCCATCTAATTTTAAATCCATAGAGATGCTCTCAAAAAAACCATTTACATTACCCTAAAAAAATTCGCCATCATCAATAATATCTTTAGCTTGTTCAACCGACTCAGGCAATACTGCGCAAAACTCCTCCACCCACTCACAGGGAGTACTGGTAGAGACCTTGATAAACCTGTCTCCAAACTGCTCTGTATGGTAATCACCATGACGAATCATAATGTTGTGTTTTGCGAGAACTGAACAAATAGCCTTTGGAGTAACGCCAGCTTCCAGACACTCAATAATCAGATAGTTTCCATTAGAAGGAGACACAGGAACTCTCAGACCTGAAATGGTCTTAACTGTCTGAAGAATTAGATCCTGATTTCCCCGTGTAACCGGAAGTACTGTACGAAGCCATTCTGGTTTAATTTTGAGTCCCGCAATTGCTCCACGCTGAGCAACAATGTTTGAGCCAAGATTATTTGGAGGTGCCTTAGATAATTTCTCAATAATGTCTGGAATAGCCACTAACGATCCAATCCTGAGTCCAGCAAAACCGAGCCACTTTGAAAAACTCCATACAGTAATTGTGCGTTCTGGATAATAGCTAGCTGCCAAATGATGATCATATGCAAAATCTCGATATGTACAATCGTGAATCAAATAAGCGCCAATAGAACGTGCGATATCAGTTATCTCCTTGATCTCGCTCTGTGTACAACAAGTCCCTAAAGGATTATTTGGGTCCACCAAATAGATGACTTTAGTTTTTTCGCTGACGGCCTCTTTGAGACGTTCTGGGCTTAATCTATACCCATATTCATCACCATAGATGGGTATCTGCTTCACCATTGAACCAACCGAGCTAGCAAAAGTCATCGGCCATGGCCAAGTCGGGTCTGTTGTAATAAATTCATCCTCTGGGCCACAAAGCGTATGACATAAATGATAGAGCCCTGAAATAGCTCCATCAGTAATCAATGCTGATGCATTAGAAAGCCCTAAATCCTCTACAACGAGAGAGCGTAACTCCTCTAAACCAATTGGTGGTGCGTAAACATGAAAGGCCTCATCGCGAATACATTCGATCATAGCTTCTCGAACATTGGGGTGCGTCTCTATGTGATTAGTATTCTGGCCTAACCAACGCAAGTTAGGCTGATTTACTAAATGATCAAAATGTTGATTACGGCGTTCAAAATCTTTCATATTCTGTTGTCTCTACAATGGTCTGCTGCACAAAAAAAGTTCGATCTGAATAAGATCTACATTGCATGCTCATCATGCATATCATATATTTTTTGATTAAAGCTATTATATGGCCTACGAAACCATATAAACCCAAATAAATAACATTTGGCATATCAAGATAATCTGATGCTATAAATGTATTGTAGTACAAGTACGATCTAAAAATTTTAAATGGAAGAACTTTGAATATGGCCTTCAACATTAATTACCGACGTTTGGTCATAGCTGCCGTAATCATAATTTTATCGCCAGTAGCATGTAATAACGGAACTGAAGCACCTTTTCCAAGCAACCCTATAACCTTCGTCGTAAATTGGCCTGCTGGAGGCGGTATGGACAGAGCGGGCCGACTAGTAGCTGAATATGCACGGAAACGTTTGGATGTGCCAATAGCCGTTATCAATGTATCCGGTGCAGGAGGGGCAACCGGCGTGAGGCATGTGGCCGAATCTGATCCTGATGGTTATACAGTAGGAATTCTGGGTGCAAGCCTTGTGGCAAGCCAATATATTAATCCAAACGCAAACAGTGTTGATGATATAGATATCATTTCATTCATCGGCCCAGACCCTGCAGCACTTCAGGTGCGTTCTGACTCTGGAATCAATTCCTTAGAAGACTACGTGCAAAGAGCGCAATCTGATCCAACACCTATTAAAAACGGCAATGACGCGCCTGGTGGGGTTTCACATATAGCCGCTACCCTGCTTCAAAGGTTAACAAACATCGAACTGACCCTTGTGCCCTATAGAGGCTATGCTCCCACTGTGGCCGCGATTGTTTCAGGAGAAGTGCAATCCTCTACCCTACCAGTTCACCAGTTAATTGATCAGCATGAGGCTGGAGATATAAAAATACTTGGGGTCATGTCTGAAGAGCGACACTTTATGGCGCCTGATGTGCTCACCTTCAAAGAGCAGGGCATTGACCTTGTGACCGGAGATTGGCGAGCTATTTATCTTCCAAATAATATCCCCGAAGATCGTCATGCTTTTTTGGAAACACTTTTTTTTGAGACGATTAGTGATCCTGAGTTTCAGGAAGCTGCAAGACAACTTAGTTTTTTTATCACTCCTATGATGGCCGAAGAGACAAAGCAATTTGTTGAGGATTTTGATAGATCTTTGTATCCGGTTCTACTTGAAAACGGCCTAGTAAAGGCTCGTCAAAAATAATCATAATGTCAGAGAACAGCTCAGGATTCGGCCCAAAGAATCAATTCGCTGCTGGCCTTTTTCTTATGGTCTGGAGCGTTATAGGGTGGTTATCTTTAATTGGCTCGCCAGCTTTGTGGGTGAATGAATACGGCGTAGATCCAGGCCCCAGTTTATTACCGATCATTAGCTTGACGATTTTATCTCTTGGTGCCCTGGCTTTGATTGGTACCGGCGCACTGCAAACCCTAGTACAACAACATGCCAGGACCAGATATTGGGCCATGCTGATAAAAGGGTCTCTCATGCCCGGACTCTTTGCTATTTCATTGATAGTTTATATAACGTTGATTGACGTTGTGGGGTTTATCCCCATGAGCGCTATTTTTTCTATTACCTGGATGTATATTCTGGGCGTTAAAAGCGGCAATAGAACATATAGCAGTCTCTTGCCATTGGTAGCTATAGGCACCTTTATTGGTGTTGGTCTTATATATTTCGTTTTCCTATACCTAATAGGCGTCCCTATAGGGTAACTAGGAGCAGCAAAAGCTTTGATTACAGAATTTTTTTCTATTGCCTCGGCAGTCGCAACTGATCCTTATCTTTTAGGGTTAAGTGCGCTTGGTACCATTCTCGGTATTCTTATGGGCTGTTTGCCTGGCATAAGCTCCACAATGGCTCTAGCAATACTACTGCCTGTCACTTATGCAATGAGCCCCTTGGCCGCCATGGTATTTCTTATGGCGGTGTTTTCTGCCAGCGTATTTGGCGGGTCAATCTCTGCAATACTTATTAATATACCTGGGACACCCGGAGCAATCGTCACGCAGCTAGAAGGCTATGCGATGACAAAAGACGGGAGAGCTAGTGAGGCTTTAACTTACTCACTATTCTCATCAACAATTGGCGGCATTGTTGGGTTGATTATCCTCATGCTTGTGGCTCCCCTTGTAGCCAAAGCTGCAATGCAATTTCGCAGTCCTGAATTTGCGATGACTACAGTTTTTGGTTTGACCATGCTTGCCTACTCAACGCCTGGCTCTACTTTTCGAGGCATATTGAGTGGGGTCATAGGTCTCCTTTGTGGAATGGTGGGCTTTGATCTGGTAACCGATGTTCCTCGGTTTGACTTCGGCACTTCGGCACTACAATCTGGCATTGGGCTTGTGCCTCTTACTGTTGGCCTATTTGGTCTGGCTGAGGTTTTCCGTGGAATTGAAGGGGGTGTAAAAGGCGCAAGAAAGACACCGAAACTAGGTACGCTAGTGCCCTCGTTTGAGAAGGTTCGACGCCTCTGGAAAACAATTCTTCGTGGCTCAGCATTGGGCGCAATAATTGGTGCTATACCTGCTGCTGGCTCTGCTATTGCTGTGGCAGTCTCCTATGCACAAGAACAAAGATTTTCTAAGCGTGGAAATAAATTCGGTACTGGTGTTCCAGAAGGGCTTGCTGGCCCGGAGGCTGCTAACAATGCATGTGTCGGCGGTGCTCTTGTTCCCTTGATGACATTGGGTATCCCAGGAGACACCATGACCGCCGTGCTTATGGGTGCATTACTAATTCATGGTCTTCGCCCAGGACCTATGTTATTTGCCGAACGACCAGATTTTGTGGCTAGTGTCTATGTCGCGCTCTTTTTAGCGCTACTGCTTACAGTGGTGTTTGGGTTTCTTTTAGTACGACATTTTGTCAGGCTAATGAGGACACCTGATCATATTTTATTAGTGATTATAGCTATGCTGTGCGTAGTTGGATCTTTTGCAATACGCAATAATATTACCGACGTTTACATCATGATCGCATTTGGAGTAATTGGCTATGTTATGAACAGGCTTGACATACCAGTGGCTCCGCTTGCTTTTGGTCTTATACTAGGCCCTATTCTGGAAGAGAACCTACGACGTTCTCTAATCATCTCAGACGGATCATGGTTAGTTTTCATAGAGCGGCCAATTGCACTAACTATGTTAGTTCTATCTGTTAGTGCACTTGTCTTTCCACTGCTTCAAAGAGCAAAAATCTTGGCCTCAAATTTAAAACGATAAGTTTTCTGAGTCAGAATCAAGGAAAATTATGAATATCTTAGCCATAGCAACTCTCTTCATATTTTCATTGGCCGCGTCTGCACATCACTCGCGTTCGCACTACTCCTATGAAACACAAGAAATCGAGGGTGAACTCGTGGCAGTGCATTGGGTCAACCCTCATGTTGGTTTTACAGTAAATGTAATTAATGAAAACGGTGAAGAAGAACTCTGGCGAATTGAAGGCCATTCAAATCTCCTCAGCATGCAACGAGGAAACGTATCAAGCGATATTTTTACTATAGGTGAGAGAGTTATTGCCCGAGGTAGTCCATCTGTACGCCGCGCTAGGGACCTGCTAACAACTAACCTACTGCTTGAAAATGGTAGAGAAATATTACTATCTGGAGACGCAGAACCTTATTGGGGCAATCAAAGTTTTGGCGCGCCCGGCAGCTCAAGCTATGAGTTAGTAGATGCACTGGCAGAAGATCGTGGTATTTACAGGGTCTGGAGCCCTGACCTAAGAGCTGATGCGCCTCAATACATGAATTTCCCCTTTACCGAGGCCGCAATTGCAGCTCGTGACAACTGGGACCCAGCCGATAACTTCGCGGAGAGATGTGAACCAGAGGGGATGCCAAGAATTATGCGCAACCCACATGCATTTGAATTTGTAGATAACGGGTCAGAGATCTCTCTCATATCAGAACTTTATGATCTCGTGCGCATTATCCACATGACTAATAATGCGCCATCACAACAGGTGGCCGCATCTCCCCTCGGATATTCTATTGGGGCCTGGAATGGGGATAGCCTAGTAGTAACAACAACTAATGTTAATTGGCCCTATTTCGATAATATCGGGACACCCCAGAGCGAGTCTGTCACGATGCTCGAAACATTTACCGTTAGTAACGATCAAACACATCTTAACTATCAGCTTAGAGTCACAGATCCAAACACATTTTCTGAACCAGCAGTCTACAGACGCTCTTGGTTAGCCCTGGGAGAACAAATTGAAGTCTATGACTGCCAGTTATACTAATTGATCAAGTAACATCAACTTCTATCTCACCAAGACCATCAATTCCAGCACGAATTACGTCACCTGGCTCGACGAGACCAATACCTTCGGGTGTTCCAGTCATAATAATATCGCCCGCCATAAGCTCATAGTGCCTTGATAAAATCGCTATACCTTCGGAGACAGACCAGATCTGAAATGATAAGTCTGAGTCTTGCTTCACCTCGCCATTAACACTTAACCAGATTCGCCCCGTCACCGCATGTCCGCTCGTTTCAACCGGATAAAGTGGCCCACAGGGAGCAGACTTATCAAAGGATTTGCTGATGGCCCATGGGCGAGATAACCTCTGTGCCTCTTGCTGTAGATCCTGGCGCGTCATATCAAGCCCCACACCATAGGCATATATATGACTTAGCGCATCGGATGGGTCTATGTCCGTACCACCACTTTTCAAGGCAACAACCAACTCACCCTCATAGCGCAGTGCTTCAGTCACTGATGGATAGGGGTGGCCTTCCCTACTATCTACTATGGCATCTCTAGGTTTTATAAAGAAAAAAGGAGGGTTTATATCGGGATTATCACCACTCTCAAAAGCATGAGCACGGTAATTTCTACCAAGACAAAAAACACGTCTCACAGGAAAACGCTCATCAGAACCGTGGATTTCCATCGAAACAACATCTGGTGGATTAATGACATAGTCTGTACTTTGTGCCGATACCTCTTGTGAGGCGCATGCCACAGTAGCAACGGCAGCGCTACCAGAAAGAAACTGCCGTCGACTTGTTTTATCTGTATTTTTCATTTCAAAATCCCCATTTCTTTCTGTCAGTTAAAGCTATTTACAAGCATAAATATGGTGGCTAGGGGTGGAATTGAACCACCAAAACGCGAGAATACTAGATTCCTCTTTATATTGCAGCACTACCTTGAGACTAAGCTTGATGCTAAAAACCATTGAGAAAAGACGTTTGCGCTATCAACAATACGACGCGTAACATCAAATTGCCCTGTAAAACATTCGCAAGGCGCGTTAGCGAGAGTTGATATCATGGCGGAGGACCTTGATACCTGGCGGAACATTTCGTTAGAACAAACTTAAATGGTCTAAGTGCCGCATCTTCAGCTTTATCGGTACGCTTGCCGAATTTAATAGCGAAAACAAGCAAGGCCTTACTATGATTTTTAAGGAACTGAACCTATGAAAAGATTTCTGGCTTCAATCTACCTACTAGTATGCGTCTCGACAGCATCGGCCCAATCATTACCACCGGGTACCGGTTTTGCGGCAATACCCAGCGAGAAGGGCGGACAGGATATTTTTGGGCCATACGACATCGTGGCCGGTTGGCCAAAAGATACAGCCACCGTGCCCGGGCACGAGGCCTGGACATTTGCGGCTGTCCGCGGAGTTTTTGCCGAGAGTGTGGACCGAGTTTTCGCCGTTCAGCTAGGCGAATTACCGAATATCGACCGCCCTGAGCCGAGGTTGCTACCAGAGATCGGCCCTGGGATCGGCTATCCGATAGCGAGGGCGCCATGGCGAAGTTTCCGTGCGGCGATGGGAGCTAATGCCGCAAATCTACTCAGCGGGGCCGGGGCCCGTCCTGGCGTTGACTATCGTGGAGGACACGGCATTCTCGTATTCAACGCCGATGGTGATCTCGTTGAAGAGTGGACGCAATGGGATGCGTTGATGGAAAGACCTCACTCGATTTATATCAGTCCCTATGATTTGGAGAAACATGTTTGGGTCATCGATGACGGCAAGCATGCCATCTTCAAGTTCACGAATGATGGTAAGGAATTGGTACAAACTATCGGTGTTGCGGGCGAGGGAGGTATTGACCAAAATCACCTCTTCTGGCCAAGTTATATGGACTGGGCGCCCGACGGCAGCTTCTACGTCTCTGATGGCGGTGATTTTTACCGTGAGGACCGGCCGCTAGGTGCCCGTGTCGTCAAATTCGACAAAGATGGTAACTACCTACTGGAGTGGGGACAGGAGGGTCTGCCGCCGAATGAGTCTCGGCCGGCCTATTTCAATAATGTTCACGGCATCGCGGTCGACCCGGCTTCGGAGAGGGTATTTGTAAATGATCGACAGAATCACCGTATTCAGGTGTTTACTAAGGACGGTGACTATCTTGATGAATGGAGTGTTGGCAGACCGCCAGCGGATCTGCATATGTTCATCATCTCTAGTGACAGTTATCTATGGGCCGCTGATCGCGGTACCAATAAAATTGTGAAGTATGATCTCGAGGGCAATCTACTATATTCCTGGGGCATCAGCGGTGATTTCCCAGGCGGAATGTGGGGGGTTCATGGAATGAGCGTTGATAGCGAAGGCAATCTCTACATCGCCGAAGTCGACAATGGGCGTGTACAGAAATTTCGGCCGCGGGCGGGCGCTAATCCGGACTTTCTTATTGCACCCGCCGTCGGGGTACTTGCCCAATGAAGATCAGCGGCACAAGACTCTCGCTACAGTAGGGTCGCAACGACAAGTAGAGCAGCTTTAATCAAGGTTTTCTCCCGAGCCGACTCCTCTTTCGGGGTGCCGATACATTCTTGAATGTCACATTTTACCGACTTCCCTGGTCAAGCGTAGCCCGGCGAGCACGACGCGGGGCTACCGATGCGGGTAGAATCGTTCGAAACAGGGGCGCGGCCGAACGTCGCCGAAGGAGAGTCACCATGAGAAGTGTCATCGTCGCCAGTGCTGCACTATGGGCCGTTTCCGCGCATGCGCAAGACGCTCCGTCTATGTGCGAAAGCCTTGCTTCATCGTTGAAGTTGAATGTCACGACCGTGACTTCTTCGATTCCTGTGACGTCCGGGCAGTTCATGCCGCTGGACGGCCAGCCTTTGCAGGTGAACTTGCCGGCGTTTTGCCGTGTCGAGCTTACGATCGCACCAACGGGGGACTCCGACATCAAGACTGAGGTTTGGCTACCGATGTCTGGTTGGAACGGCAGATTTCTTGCCGTCGGCAACGGTGCCTGGGGAGGTTCGATACAGTACAACGCATTGGGTAACGGTATACGCCGCGGGTATGCAACCTCTTCGACCGACACCGGGCATACCGGGAGCGATGCGAGTTTCGCGATCGGTCATCCGGAGAAACTCATCGACTTCGGTTCTCGCGCGGTGCATCAGATGGCCGTTCAGGGTAAGGCAACGGTTAACGCGTTCTACAATAAAGCACCGGATTATTCGTACTTCAACGGTTGCTCCGGTGGCGGGCGGCAATCATTTATGGAAGCTCAGCGCTATCCGGACGACTTCGATGCAATCATAGCCGGCGCGCCGGGTTACGATCGAACGGACGTAGCCTTCCAGACGCTCGGTATGATTCGGGCGACGCATGAGACACCGGAAAGCTATCTAGAGCGCGCGGACTTCACTCTGATTCACGAGGCGGCTATGCAAATGTGCGATGCGCGTGATGGCCTAGAAGACCGGCTCATCAGCGACCCGGTCGGCTGTGATTTCGATCCGGCTGAGCTCCAATGCAAGAGTGGTGAAACAAGCGCTTGCTTAAGTGAGCCGCAGGTTACGGCCGCACGCGAGATTTACTCGACGATCACCGACCCTCGAACAGGTGAGATCCTGACGACGGGCATGGAGCCGGGCAGCGAGCTGCTCTGGGAACGTGTCGCTGCAAGAGAGCCACACCAAATGTACATCAGTTTGTTCCAGCATGTGTTGTTCCCCGATGAGCATTTCGATTTCCGCGACATCAGTGTTATTGAGCATCTCGATTACGCACGCGAAGTTGACGGTGGAATTTACGCAGCGACGTCTGCTGATCTCGAACCATTCATTAGCGGTGGCGGGCGCTTACTGATCTATCATGGCTGGGCGGATCAAAACATTCCTCCGGCAGGCTCGATAGACTACTACGAACAGGTTGTCGAAACGCTCGGCAAGGAGCGCACCGAAGAAGGCGTGGCTCTTTACATGGTGCCAGGCATGGGTCATTGCGGCGGTGGGCACGGGCCGAACGAGTTCGACATGCTCAGCGTGCTCGAGCAGTGGCGTGAGGAAAGCAGAACGCCAGCGGCCGTGGTGGCGACTCAGCGCGAGAACGGAAAGGTCTTGCGCACACGCCCATTGTGCCCATACCCGCAGGTTGCGCGTTACGACGGTACCGGGAGCGTCGACGAGGCAGGCAATTTTGCCTGTGCAACGCCATAGAGCGTCCTCGAAAAAATGACCGAGGGTGGGATAGTTTTGAATAAAATGGTGGCCAGGGGTGGAATTGAACCACCGACACGCGGA
>DJLG01000037.1:2350-15506 GCA_002434915.1 Proteobacteria bacterium UBA6522 | reverse complement strand
TGGAGGCATGAGGCCTGAGGGCATAAAAACTAACAAGGGAGTTGAAACCACTGAGGACCTTGAAGACTAAGGTCACACTCAATCACGCTCATCAACAGCTAAGAAGCTCTATGAAACACTGTCTTATCTTGTTATCCATTTTGTATATCTCAGGATGTATTGCTACCAAATCAGGTTCTATTTTTGATGTAACAGGCTCAAAACCGATAATAGATACAAAGGGGATAGATATATCTCAATATGAGTCAGACTTGGAAGAATGCGAAACCTTCGCTGATGAAATATCTCCTACTAAAAGTATTGTCAAAGGCACCGCAACGGGAGCAGCAGTAGGAACAGTTATAGGAGCTGTTACCAATGGCTCCAAGAGAACAAAAGATGCTACTGGGCTAGGAGCTATAGTCGGCGGCGGCAAATCTGGCATTAGAGCGGTTCAAGAAAAAGAACAGGTAGTAAAACGCTGCGTGAGAGGCAGAGGTTATCAAGTTTTGAACTAGTGCTATAAATAGAACCCTATAACCTAAGACCACCTGTCTATTACCGGATATCAGCATTATGTTTAAGAGGTATTAATATTTAGGGTAACTAATCTATAAGACTGTCCGGGTAATCCTTTCCAGTACGTTCGATAATTATTCCAACATCTTGACTGCCCCGTACTGCTCCGGGCTTACTAACTGAAACTTTTACCCAGGGAGTTTCAAACTCAGTGATGATAATTTTTGCTAATGACTCTGCCAGGGTTTCCACCATAAAAAACTCTGAGGAGCCAACAAATGAAATTAGTCTTTTTGCAACATCTCGATAATTTAGAGCACCTTCAATAGAATCCTTAATAGCTACTGATCGAGCGTCTGTACCGATTTCTAAATCAATCCTAACAGTCTGCTTAGTACTCCGCTCCCATTCCCAAATACCAATGACTGCTTCTATATCCAGTCTATTTAAAAATATTTTGTCCATCTGAATTTCCTCAACTTACAGGCAGAAGTTCATCTAGTGGCCATCGGGGCCGTGCAATTATACTCCCTGCATTCTGAGCCTCACGTCTCCGGTACCATCCAGCAAAGGCAATCATTGCACCATTATCAGTACATAAAGAAGGCCGGGGGTAATACACAGTTGCACCTATTTGCAAACAAGCTTGTCGCAGCTTTTTCCGAAGCAGCTGATTAGCTCCTACGCCCCCTGCTACGATTAATTTATTATTCCCTGTGTGCTCAAGTGCTCCTATACTTTTTTCCACTAATGAATCAACTGCCGCTGCCTGAAAGGATGCGGCTATATCTTTACGAACACTTTCGTCTGATATCCCGTCCAAAAGTCCGGACCTCTCCAGCTCAATTCTTACTGCTGTTTTTAAACCACTGAAACTTAAGTCCAAACCTTTATGCCTCATAGGTCGCGGAAAATTAAATGCTGTCGGATTGCCTTCCTCTGCCAGTGCAGCTATCGCCGGGCCGCCAGGGTAAGGTAGTGACAAAAGCCGGGCGACCTTATCAAATGCCTCGCCAGCCGCATCATCTAATGTCTCACCAACTATTCGGTATTCGCCTATGGCTTTCGCCTCAACCAACAATGTGTGTCCCCCGGACACAAGCAAGGCAACAAAAGGTAGTGTTGGCGGGTCTTCTTCAAGCATAGTCGCTAACAAATGGGCCTCCATGTGATGCACAGGGATAACAGGTATTCCAAGGCCCATAGCCAGAGCCGTTGCTAATGAACCCCCCACCATAAGCGCACCGATTAACCCTGGACCTGCTGTATAGGCCACAGCATCAAGGTCCAAGAATTGAAGATCCGCGCTTGCTAAAACCTCTCTTATCATAGGCGTTAACTTTGCTATGTGATCTCGAGATGCAAGTTCTGGGACGACACCGCCAAAACGAGCATGAAGTTCTACTTGGCTGAATAGCTTTTCTGCTAATAAGCCGACGTTAGTCTCGTAAACTGCAACACCTGTCTCATCACAACTTGTCTCTATACCTAGTATTTTCACTTTTTAAACTTCTAACTATTCTTTACATAACGCTATCCTAAGGGATATGATCCGCAGATTCAGCGCCGGCTTATTGCCGGCCTATTTTTTAATAATGTGTGCCGGTGGCCACCAACTACTTAAAAATGAGGAATCAATGCCAGGAGTACGTATCAGGGAAAGCGAGCATTTTGATGCTGCACTGCGGCGTTTCAAGCGTGCCTGCGAGAAAGCCGGTGTTCTAACAGAATTACGGAGGCGTGAGTACTATGAAAAACCCACTCAGGAACGCAAGCGCAAAAAAGCGGCTGCGGTCAAACGCAATATGAAGCGACTAACAAGAACAGTTTCTAAGCGCCACCGTCTTTACTGATCTGATTGGCTAGTAATCGACTAATCCCTCTTTACGGTTCGTGACCTAACACATCATGCCCGTTGACCTGAAATATTCACTTAAAAATCGCCTCCAAGAGGACGCTAAAGATTCACTCCGTGCAAGCAATAAATTTCGTCTAAGCGTGATACGGATGGCTCTGGCCGCAGTCCAGCAACGAGAAGTAGACTCACGTAAAGAATTAGAAGGTCTTGAAGTTCAGACTATTCTAGAGAAGATGGTTAAACAACGGCATGAGGCCGCAGAACAATTTATAAAGGGATCGAGAGAGGATCTTGCTAAAAAAGAAAAAGCAGAAATTGAGATTCTAAGTGAGTACCTGCCAGAACCCTTAACAGAAGAAGAGACGATATCGCTAATTGAAGAGGTTATAACTTCACTAGGGGCTAACTCTCCTAAGGACATGGGACGTGTAATGGGGGAAATCAAACAACGCAGTAACGGCAAAGCTGATCTGGGCAAAGCCAGTTCAATAGTACGTACCCAATTAATAAAAACTTAACTTTCTAAATTAAAAAAGAGACCGCTTTGTCGTCTGCGGGTTATGCTATAGACCGGTATGAACGGACTTATCCCCCAAGCATTCATTGATGAGCTTATAGCGAGAACTGATGTAATAGAAATCATCGGTTCTCGTATTTCATTGAAAAAAGCAGGTCGAGAATACAAAGCTGTTTGCCCATTTCATGATGAAAAAACTCCTTCCTTTACAGTAAGTCCGCATAAGGGTTTTTACCATTGTTTTGGCTGTGGCGCGCATGGAACTGCGATCGCGTTTTTAATGAATTATGAAAATTTAGGGTTTGTTGATGCTGTTGAAGCGCTTGCAGAAATACATGGTTTAGAAATTCCAACCACAAAAAATGAGAGAAACAGCAGTCAATCAGCCGTACTATATGATTTACTCTCCGAGGCCGATCAACTCTATAGAGCAGCCCTTCGAAAAAATTCAGTAGCTGTGGATTATCTAAAAAATAGGGGTATAGATGGGGAAACAGCTGGACGTTTTGGAATTGGGTATGCACCAGACGCCTGGGATACAGCATTAAAAGGATTAGGAGGTAATGACCGGCGAAACAAAGATCTAATTGAGGCGGGCCTTGTTATCAGGAATGAACAGGGCCGTCAGTATGATCGGTTTAGAGACCGAATTATGTTCCCAATACGGGACCCACGCGGAAGAATCATCGGTTTTGGAGGTCGGCTATTAAATAACGGCGAACCAAAATATCTAAACTCACCAGAAACACCTGTATTTCATAAGGGTCGAGCACTCTATGGCCTTTATGAAGCAAGACATATTGGCCAAAAAAACTCGCAGCCAGACGCGAAGAATGCTTCTGCCCCTGTCCTAGTTGTAGAGGGGTACCTAGATGTAGCAAGCCTGACACAGCATGGGATCAGCCCGGCCGTAGCTACCCTTGGAACAGCAACTACGCCTGCCCATATACGACAGCTGACACGTCTTACAGACAGCATCATTTTCTGCTTCGACGGAGATAGGGCAGGAAAAGCTGCTGCTTGGAAAGCAATGGAGGCTGTATTACCCCATGCTGGAGATAAAGTTGACCTAAAATTTCTGCTTCTTCCTGAGGGAGAAGATCCAGATTCACTTCTACGATCGCGCGGTACCAATTACTTTCTAGATCTAATAGACCAAGCCACACCATTATCAGACTTCCTCCTCGGCGAACTCTCAAACCGTATTGATCTATCAAGTACTGATGGAAGATCGCGGTTAGCTACTTTAACAAAGCCATTATTTAACCGCCTACCCACTGGGGTCTATCGTGAGCTTCTTTTAACACAACTAGCGGAACAGGTCGGTTTGTCTAAAGAACGTCTTGAAGGGTTACTAATAGAGGAACCCCAGACAGCATCTCGTTTAGAAAGGATCCCACAAACTCATGCCTCCCAAAACTCCCCAGCTGTCTCGGATGTTGAACAAAGAAGTCCCCTTATTCGTAAAGCAATAGAACTGATTCTTCACCACCCAGAAGCAGGCATGGCACTAGACAATATTCCGGCACTAACTAAAGTGAACCAACCAGGTTCAGCCTTGCTGCGCCAGCTACTAGATGTGGTTACAAAAAACACAGGTATTACCACTGCTGGACTTCTGGAGAGATTCCGAAATGATCCTGAGGGACAGTACCTTGGTCGCCTAGTAACCGTCCAACCACTTGATGATGGAGAAGCAGTTCCTCAAGTATTGAAGGATAGTCTTGAGCGTATTGTCGAAAACTATCAAAAAGAGCGTCTTGGAGCGCTACTTGCAAAAGGGAGCTTACTAGAGCACCAAGAGCGCATGGAACTCGAAGAACTTCTTCGAAAAAAACCCAATAAACACTAGTAAATTTTTAAATTATGGCCGAAACCCCTGTTTTACCTCTGTTAAGTAACCCTATATTGAGGTAACGTAGCTCGTTTGTGTTGACTGAGCGAAAAATGAGCGCACCCAATCCAATCACCGATAATCGGAACCAACAACAGTCCCAACTTAAACTACTCGTTGCAAAAGGCAAAGAGCAAGGGTTTCTCACCTACGGAGAAGTAAACGACCACCTGCCCAGCGATATAGTTGATCCTGAACAGATTGAAGATATCGTAAACATGATTAACGATATGGGAATCACGGTCTACGAGAAAGCCCCAGAGGCCGAATCTATACTCCTATCCGATTCAGCAGTTTCAAATGATGAAGATGCAGCTGATGAGGCTGCGGCAGCTCTTGCCACAGTAGATAGTGAATTTGGGCGAACCACTGACCCAGTACGTATGTATATGAGGGAGATGGGTACCGTTGAACTGCTCACTCGTGAAGGTGAAATACGAATCGCCAAACGAATAGAAGAAGGCCTTAATCAGGTCCGTGAAAATCTCCTGAAATTTCCACCATCTGTTGGCCTACTAATTGATATGTATGACCTCGTGGTAGACGGCGAATCTCGAATGCAAGACGTTATTGTAGGGTTTATTGATCCTAATGCTCCTATTGCGGATCCAAATGCTGCAAAACCAGCCGATGACGATGATGACGAAACCCCTGTTGATACCGGGCCTGATCCCAAGGAAGTTGCTTCGCGAATGAAAAAAGTTCGCAAACATTACAACAGCTATATGAAAGGGCTTGAAAAATACGGGATTAGGCATGATTCAGTTCAAAAATCTATAGAGGCTCTCACTCCAGAGTTTATGGAGCTGAAGCTCGCGCCAAAATTAGGGGAACTAATACTTGCTCAGTTTAGAGACACGATAGATGGGATACGTGGGCAAGAACGCCAGGTAATGACGTATTGTATTACTGAGTCTGGAATGCCTCGTAAGGATTTCATTAACAGTTTTCCAGCAAATGTCACTAACGTGGAATGGGTCGACAAACATATTCGTGCAAAACGGAAACACTCATCTCAGTTGTCCAAACTAAAAAAAGATATTGTTTCTTGTCAGAAGCGTTTAATCAGAGTAGAAGTAGGAACCTTTCTGTCTATCGCTGAAATCAAAGATATCAATCGTGAATTATCAATGGGCAAGGCCCAAGCTCGTAGAGCTAAAAAAGAAATGGTTGAGGCCAATCTTCGTTTGGTTATTTCAATCGCAAAAAAATATACCAACCGTGGTTTAGAATTTCTCGACTTAATTCAAGAGGGCAATATAGGGCTCATGAAAGCTGTCGATAAATTCGAGTATAGGCGCGGCTATAAGTTTTCTACTTATGCAACTTGGTGGATTCGCCAAGCGATTACTCGATCAATAGCTGATCAAGCTCGGACCATTCGCATACCGGTTCATATGATAGAAACTATCAACAAGCTAAATCGAATCTCTCGTCAAATGTTACAGGAGATGGGTCGAGAAGCGTCTCCGGAAGAGCTCGCCGAACGCATGGAGATGCCAGAAGACAAAGTCAGAAAGGTGCTCAAAATCGCTAAAGAACCAATCTCCATGGAGACACCCATTGGGGATGATGAAGACTCCCATCTTGGGGATTTCATTGAAGACACAGCGATCCACTCGCCTATAGATTCGGCCATGACAGAAGGACTCAAAGAATCAACGCATACAGTTCTTGCTGGGCTGACGCCTCGTGAAGCCAAGGTTCTGCGAATGCGTTTTGGTATCGATATGAACACCGATCACACACTAGAGGAAGTTGGAAAACAATTCGATGTGACCAGGGAACGAATACGGCAAATTGAGGCAAAAGCATTACGCAAACTTCGTCATCCAACACGATCTGATCAACTACGCAGCTTTCTTTTAGAGGATTAAGTAGCCTGATAGTTTGGTATTTAAATAGAATACTTGGCTAATCTTTAGTGGGCCTGTAGCTCAGTTGGTTAGAGCAGGGGACTCATAATCCCTTGGTCGAAGGTTCGAGTCCTTCCGGGCCCACCACCCTAAACTCACTAATATCAACACTTTCAGCCTCTGGTTTTAGTGCACTTGTAGTGACCATCTAATCGTTATCATCTGTTGTATTTGACTTAAAATACTTGCTTAATCTAAAAAAAATATAACTTGTACGCATAACGCAGACTGCGGAAAATATAGGCTTCAATGTTTCAAGGGTCTCCTATCGATGAAGAATCAACTTATTAGCCTTACCGGTCTAGCCATGCTTGCCACTTCATCATCTGCTAGCGCTCATCATGGTTTTGCAGCACATTTCGATCCTGGTCAACTTATTAGAATTGAGGGTACGATAAAACAATTCGATTTTATCAATCCACATGGCTTTCTTTACATAGATTCTGTAAACGACGCTGGTGAACCGGTTGTCTATGTCTGCGACCTACAAGCACGAACACAGTTAGCCAGACGCGGCGTTGATCAAACCTTGTTCACAGTGGGTGAATCCATCATCGTCGAAGGGTTTCCAGCAAGACGCGACCCATATGGCTGCGAATTTGGCACAGGATATTTTGCCGATGGCAGCAGTTATACGATGCGCAGTACCGATGAAGCACGAACACAGTTTGCAGAAAACCAAGAAATACCACTCATGCCCGGCGCTAGCCGGTCTATATTCGGCACATGGATACGACCTGGTATGTTTGGTGATGCAAGTGGTAGAGGTGAGAGCACTGGTGAAGAATCTATTACGCCTGCTGGTCGGGCGGCACAAGACGCGTTTGATCCAATTGCAGATAATCCTGTAGTTCACTGCGAGGCAGGAAGTCCTGTACGAAGCTGGGGTCCACCAGGTCTTGCAACATCCATTACCCAAGTAGGTAGTCAAATACTTATCTACCATGAATCAATGGATGTGACACGCATAATTCATATGGATATGGATGCACACCCTGCTGATATCGAGCCATCTGATATGGGCCATTCGATTGGTAGGCTTGAAGATGGAACGCTAATCATTGATACCGCCGGTTTCTCAGAAGGCGTATTAAGGGGATCCACTTTGAATACAGATCAGATGACCATGGTAGAAAGACTCTCAATTCAGGAAAACACTGGTCGACTGATAATTTCCTGGGTAGTTAATGAACCCGTCTATTACTCGGAGCCGCTTACAGGAAGTCAGCAGTTGCAAAGCACTGATAAAGAAATTATCCGTTATGACTGCATCCCTGGGTCACCGATGAATTATCAATAACATTGATATGGCCTGTTATGTGTCAATTAATACCCATTTAACTAATAGTTTTTAATGATAGTTGTTGTCTATGTTCAAAACACTCCTCGCAATAGTTCTTTTCACTCTTTCAGCGAATGCATATGGCCAAACTGCATTTGGGTATGGAACTAGAGATTGCGGTGAAATGGTTGAAGATGACCGAGCAGGTCAAGAACTAGACCGATTTAGTTATATAAGCTGGATACATGGGTTTTTAACAAGGGTTAGTGCCGAGTATGGATTAGGAGATCTAGCAGCTGATCTATCTAATGATGAAATGTACTTATCTGTTTTAACTCTTTGCGAACAACAACCTGACAGATTGTTCGTTAGTGCTGTTGAATACTGGATCTTTACTGACTTACTTAACTAATCATTGCCCAAAATTAATAATAAAAAAATTTATTTTGAATATTAAAGACTCTTATACCTTAATAAAAACCTTTGATGCTAAATTCTGGGTTTGCTAAAAAACAACATTTTTTCTCTTTTTCAGTGCATTTCTTAGGGTAAAAAAAGGTATTAATAGCTGATCTTATTTTATTACGTTTATAATGGTTGATAAGCTATATTTCTAGTCTAAGAGAACAGATGGAGCATAGGCAGTGGCAATGAGGTGCCCAACTCATCTTAAACTTTAGAAGACAACGTGAAGAATAAACGGAATATCATGATAAAAATGTATTTTTTTAGACAAAAGTTCATTCTAAGCCTACTAGGCTTTTCATTCCTTGCTGGGTTTGGTCACTTCACCTATGCACAGGACGGTTGGGTTGTTCGCGAAACATTTGAGCCGACAGCGCCAAGGCTTCTTTATACAGCTGCTCGTTCCCTTGGTATGTTACGCGGCAATCGGGAAAGAGAAATATGGATGAGTTTGCGATATGAAGGCTCAGGTCTCATGTACGACGTAATTGACTCAGATCAGTCAGATTGGCCTCGAGTTGAACTCGACAGATACTACGCCGAAATAGCTTATCCAGATGGAGGTTTGCGCCTCGATCTAACTACTTCAGAGGGAGAACGTACCGTATGGGCTAGTGCTGGTGATTATGCATGGCAAGAACAAAACGTTCCGCTTGAAGGGCCACCTTGGGGCGAGTCTCAAACCCCGGCGCCTGATATGCATGGTTGGATGCAAGATCTTCTTACTATAACTCCCACTGCTGCCATTCGACTGGCACATGATAATCTCGACCAGGTCCAGGTGACAGAAAGAGATCATAGGACCTATGAGTTGAGTGTTCCATATAAGAATATGAAAATCCGGTTAAACCGTAATCGTCGACCAGAGCGGGTGGAAATGACAGTTAATCATCCTGTCTTAGGCCAGGCAACCTTAAGTGTTGAATATTCGGGTTACCGAGATTATGAGCCAATTGATCCATTGCTTAGCGATGAAATAATGAGTGGGTTCTATTCTCCCAGCCGTATCATACAAAAGCTTGATGGTCATACAATTTTAGATATAAACATTGATACCTGCTGGTGCACGAACCCCTATGTCATTTTTCCAATACCTGAAAGTGTTCGGTGATGCCTGAGTAAGTTGCTGAATCAGCTATTTAAAGAATATTATTATTTATAGTTCTAGAGGAAGAAAGTTATGAATGAACTAAAGAAGTTACCATTTAAAAAACTATGTATGAATTTCTGTCTGGCTATTGCGTGTATAGCTGGCGTTTCGTATTCAGCACATACACACCACTCCATTACTGCCCAATATGATTACGATTGGCCCTTTGATTTTAATAATGCCGTCTTTACAAGAGCACGCTGGGTTAACCCACATATCTATCTCTTCTTTGATGTAGAAAATGAGCAAGGCGAAGTTGAAGAGTGGACTGTCCATACCACCGGACTCCAAGGACTACGGTCTAAAGGACTTGGTAGGGATGCCCTCATAGAGGGAGAAACTTATACCGTTAGTGGTGTAAGAGCTCATAGCGGTAGGCCTGAAGGTTTCCTCGCTGAAATCACCTTACTGGATGGCCAATTAATTCAAGTGTGGACGGGTGATCCTAACGGTAATTAGTAGAATCTAGTGTATTTGGTGATCAAGAAGCTTAATCAAACTTCTAATTTTTTCAATCGAGAGGAAGGACAGGCCATGTCATTTAGTGTTAATCACTCTGGTAAAGAACCTAAAGTAGTGCTGAGTATGCTCTTTTGCTTGCTAGGCCTTATTGCCTGTGCATCCATCGCGCAAACCGTTGCTGCTCAAACCCTTGAAGGGAACTGGGTAATAGACAAAGCCGAAAAAGAAATGCGGCCTAGTCAGGAGTTTCTAGGAGCTAGTGTGGTCTTCAATGCCGATAATTCTTTCTCGATTCAGCGTTTACAGCGCACCCCTTGGCGAGGCACTTATAGCCTGGACCCTGAATCAGGAACCATTGATCTTACTTTTAGGGGTAGAAACCTAACACCACCTGTCGATGGTACCGTCTGGGAGGGTATATATCGCTTCAATTCGGATGGTAGTTTGGAAATCAATACTGCTGGGGGACATGATCGTCGTCCATTAGAGTTTATGACAGGCTATGATCTCACTATGCTGACATTAACGCGCACCAACTAGGGAGGAGGATGGGAATGCATATTTTTTCAAAAACCGTTCTTGCAATTGGAATTATTACAGTTCTAACACAGCATGTAATAGCGCAGGATGTTACACGTGAAGAGCTACTTAACGCGCCTATGCTTCGCACAGCACAAGGCCACCCCGATCTTACCGGTGTTTGGATTGTAGGAGTCCCAGGGGCACAGAGCTTTGCAAGTAATGGTCCAGGAGGATCGTTTTATAGAATTGCTAGTAGTGACAATGAAAGTGTCTATCAGGTGAGAGATGGAAACTTTTATTGGGGTGAAATTGATCAGGAAATGTTTGTTAAATCTGATCGCGGGAATATGCCTCTTTACAAGCCTGAATATTGGGAAGAGGTCAGATGGAATGAAGAGTACGGATATGAAAGACCCGTAGATCCTGGTTTTGGCTGTAGGGAAGCAGGGATAGTAAAACGAGGGTTTCCCGCTGAGATTATCCATCTCCCTAATAAAGTAGTTCTTTTGTATGGCTCTGAGTTTGTTTCCCCACTTACGGCTATTCGCCAAATACCAACAGACGGCAGACCACTTAGAACAGAGGATGAATACGAAGGCCTAAATCAGATGGGTGGTAGCTCAGTAGGTCACTGGGATGGGGATACTCTTGTTGTTGAAACAGTGGATTTTCCAGCAGACCTTCTCTGGTATTCCACAAGAGGTTGGCCGATGAGTCCGGGCACAAAAATCACTGAGAGATATACTAGAGAGGGAGACGTGCTCAGGCTTGATATCACGGTGGACGATCCAGCGTTTATAGAGCCTTGGGAAGTGCGTCCAGAGGAACGGCGACCAGATCTAAACCCTGGCGCTTTATTTCCTCCAACCCCAGTATGCTTAGAGCTTGCTGGTGATTCCGTCGCTGAGGCCGCAGGTAGCTTTGGAGCACGATTTAGGTAAAGTAGTGGCAAAGAAGTTTGGCTACTAAATAATTTACATCAGGATTTGTTTTATCTGTAAATATGGTAAAAGTTCCAGACACTAGGGTACTTTTTACCAATCAGTATTTTCCTCGCAAAATTCTGAAATATTAAACTCTCCAGGACCAATTGTTGCCCACCATGGAGGTGGGTCATCTAAGCAATTCTGATAAGGAGAAAAATAAAAGTAGAGAATCAGAGGAAACAGCAACATTCCAGCTACGAATAACAACCAGGTTTGTTTCATTTTTTAATATTATCCGTGCTCAACTGAAATAACGAAGCATTCCCCACGCTATAGGTGGGCTCAAAATGAAGGCGGTCCCAATAATGATTTTATAGGTTTTTTGCTTAAGTTTGTCATCAAACCATCCCCAAATTAGCATCAAAAAAAATGGAAACCATAAGTAAAATCCAATGAGAATCCAACGTCCAGCCTCAAGAAAAAATGAAAACCACTCAGGCATTAGCTAAGTATAAAAAAATTATGGGATTTCATAATCAATTTGATATCGATCAAGCACCATCTGCCCAAATTCCACCCAATGTTCCTCAGGGTCCCAAACTTGGGCTACGGATCTGAAAGCATCCTCAGGTAATGTTTTTTCATGTACAACTCGATACAAAAAAGTGAACATGGAAGCCCTAAAATTCAATGCGCAGTGGATGAGAACTTGTCGATTTCCTGATTGATTTAGAACCCCACTAAAAAACTCAAAATCATCGTAGGTGGGGTGTCTCCAATCCACAGGTATATTCAAATAGCTGACTCCTGTGGCTGTGATCAGCTGCCCTTCGGTTGGCACAGCATTCTGGCTAGTTGGAGTAGCTAAATTAATTACTAACTCGAATCCTAAATCCGCAATAGAACTTAACTGTACCGTGTCAGGCTGACCGGACGTATGAAGTCTTTCACTAGCAACTACATAGTTCACAGCTAATGGACTAACCTGTGCAATAACATTAATAGAAATGGTGGAAAGTAAAAGAGCGCATAAACTAACAATGATTCGCATGCTGTAACTCTGGCGTAAAGTATTTTCCATTCAAGCCCCTGGACTAATGAGAATTGGATCAACTACCTTTTTTCTCCACGCTGCTACGGTTCTATTGACTGCATCAGTCTCAATAAGAAAACCATCATGGCCATGGTCAGACTTCAGCACTTCAAGTGTTGAATTTGGCATATAGGATGAAAGCTCCCTTTGCTCTTCTATGGGATAAAGTATATCGGTATCAATACCAATAATAAGTGAGGGCTGCTTAATCTCTGAAAGAACCTGAAAATAATCACCACGATTCCTAGAAATATCATGAGAATCCATAGATTCTGTGAGCCGTACATAGCAGTTAGCATCAAACCGTTCAACCAATTTGTGCCCCTGATGACGCAAGTAGGATTCAACAGAAAAGCTTGCTTCTTGATTTTCTGTTTGAATATTTCGACCAAATTTCTGATTGAATGAACCAAAAGAACGATAGGAGATCATTGCAATCATTCTCGCAACAGAGAGCCCATCCGAGGGACCCTTTTGCAATAGGTAATGACCGTTTTCCCAGGCAGGGTCCCGGTAAATAGCTTGTCTTTGAGCCTCACTCCAACCTATACACCAAGGAGAGTGACGACCACC
>DJLG01000037.1:0-1961 GCA_002434915.1 Proteobacteria bacterium UBA6522 | reverse complement strand
CCCATTGAACCACCGACCGGAAAGGCGATTTTTTGAACGCCTATTTCATCAAGAAGCTTTTTATGTAAATTGACGGTATCCCGTATAGTAGGAATCGGGAACTTCACACCATATGGATTGCCTGTCAGGGGATCTAATGTTATCGGGGATGCTGTTCCGTATGGTGAACCCATAGCATTAGCACATAAAATAAAATATTGATCAGTATCTAGCGCTTTCCCAGGTCCTATTAGAGGAAACCACCAGTCTTCAACATCACAGTTACTTGTCAGGGAATGGCATACAATAATGACATTGTTAGCTGCAGCATTTAGTTTACCCCAAGTCTTATAGGCAACTGGAACATCCGTTAAAACGCTACCATTTTCTAGCGAAAACTCAGGGAATATGATCACGCTATGCGTCATTGCATATATACCCTACGTTCACTTACAAAGGTAGTTTTTGTGATGATCTATCCTGAGGCTGCAAGCCCTTTATCAATATCCTCAATGATATCGTCCAGGTGTTCAATGCCAACTGACAATCTTACAAGCTCAGGAGAAATACCCGCATCACCTTGTTGCTCTGGGGTTAGCTGAGAATGTGTTGTTGTTGCGGGATGAATTGCCAAACTTTTTGCATCTCCTACATTTGCCAGATGACTAAAAAGCTCAAGACCCTCAATAAATTTTTGTCCTGCTTCAAGCCCTCCCTTTATGCCAAAAACAACCATAGATCCACCCATACCATTTAAATATTTCTCATTGTGATCATACGATGGATCTTCTTCAAGACCCGGATAACGTACCCATTCTACCTGCGGATGATCCTTCAAATACTTGGCAAGACCATTCGCATTCTGACAATGTTTTTCCATTCTTAAAGGGAGTGTTTCAATGCCTTGAGAAAACATCCATGCATTATCAGGAGAAATACATGCCCCTAAGTTGCGAAGCGGAATAACGCGCATCCTAATTAAATAAGCAACAGGTAATAGCATCTCGGGCAGATCATACGCCCAACGAACACCATGATAGGATGATTCAGGCTCGACCATCAAAGGAAACTTATCGCTCTGCCAGTCAAATTTTCCTGCGTCCACAACAATTCCTCCAATACCTGTACCATGCCCACCCATCCATTTGGTAAGTGAATTAATTACTATATCGGCGCCAAACTCTATAGAACGCTGTAATACAGGGGTAGTAAAAGTAGCATCTACTATTAAGGGAATCCCATGGGCATGGGCGATATCAGCAATCGCCTCAATATCAGCTATATCACAGGCAGGATTGGATAATGTTTCGCAAAAAATTGCCTTTGTATTAGGGGTAATGGCTGCAGCAAAATTCTCAGGAACATTAGGATCAACAAAAGACGTATTAATGCCAAACTGGGAAAAAATATCGTTAAACATGGTAAAAGTACCGCCGTAGAGGTTATCGGCCGATACAATTTCGTCGCCAGCTTTACAAATATTATTAATAGAATTAAATATTGCCGCAGTCCCGGATGCCAAAGCTAGTCCAGCTGCGCCCCCTTCCAACGCTGCGACACGTTGCTCAAGAGCATCCTGAGTAGGGTTCATCAGTCGCGTATAAATATTCCCAAGCTCTCTTAACCCAAAAAGATTAGCTGCATGTTCAGTATCCTTGAACACGTAAGAAGCCGTTCGATGTATAGGCATTCCACGGGAATTAGTGCTCGGATCGGGCGCAGTACCTGCATGTAGACATTGTGTTTCAATTTTCACGGCTCTTCTCCTAAATACTTTTTCTCTATATTTGAATAGGTATATCCACCTGAATACCCTTCAAGGAATCCTAATACCCTTAGTGTGCCTTAAATTCTTTTTAAAAATATACTTTATAGCACTGTATTATAAGGATTATTGTTTTACCCTTCTTTGTAAAATCACTTTTCATAATATGCGGATTTCGGTAATGCATATGATGGCTTAGTCATAAACGTATTAATAC
>DJLG01000111.1:3049-6673 GCA_002434915.1 Proteobacteria bacterium UBA6522 | reverse complement strand
ATAATACTTCTACTACACCATGAATCTGAAGGTGTACTCGGAGTAGCGATCAATCGTCCTACATGGGTAATTCCATCGACTGTTTTCCCAGATATGAGGTTTATGGAAAACTATAGTGAAAATATCTTTGTTGGCGGACCAATGGCACGTACTAATGTACTAGCACTAATTGATGACTCTGAAATTGAGCTACCTGAGGCAGAGCCACTGTTCGATAGCGTCTACTTAAGCACTAACCCTGAGTTTCTTCAAGAAATCATTGAAATAGCGGACCCTGATGTCAACCTACGGCTTTATGCGGGTCATGCAAGCTGGGAGCTAACACAACTAGAGCGAGAAATTGCTGCGGGTCAATGGAAAATTATCCCAGCAACAGCTGATCTTGTTTTTTCACAGAATCCACTAAGACTGTGGGATCAGTTACAACTTATAAAAACAAATGATTCACTCATCAAGGCTAGTTTACCTACAGATGAAACAGTATTCGCTTTATTGCATGCTCCCTAGTTCCAGTTAATTGGGATGCCGTATGCCTATTATCAAAAGCTTAACGCCAAACAGAAGGTGATATACCGCCGTAGCGATTCCATCACAACAATACCGCTCACAAACAGCAAAAGTCTTCTAACCGCCCTCGAACAACTCAAAATGGCCCTCATAGCTGAAGAGCGACGTGAAACAGAATCTATTCTAAAAATACTAGCAAAAGGTATCCTGACTAATTTGAAGGTAGCGCCTATAAACATCAAATTACTTGCTGCTCGCCCAAGCCATGACTGGGGAGAACTACATGGTCTCTATGAAGTTTCTGAAGGAAAATGCAGAGCTCAAATCACGCTCTGGATGCGAACCGCACAACAAAAAAAAGTCGTTGCCTTTCGAACATTTCTGCGAACTTTTCTACATGAACTGTGCCATCATCTAGATTATGAGCTATTAGAATTAGACGATTCTTTTCACACGCAAGGCTTTTTTAAAAGAGAATCTAGCCTCTTCAAACAACTTATACCCCAAAAAACCAAGTAGATTTAACTTGCATCGATAGAAGCGTGTTTTCCAATGCATATTATTATTTTGTTATTAGGTCTATTAGCTCTAACAATCGGCCCAGGATTATGGGTAAAAGCTGTTATTGCTCGCTATAGTCACCCTGCAAATCGCTATGCTCATAGTGGTGGTGAGTTTGCTCGTCAATTACTAAATACTCTTGAGCTAAGACATATAAAAACAGAACAAACTGACCTAGGAGATCACTACGATCCTTTGGATAAAGTAGTCCGGTTATCTGAAAAAAACTTTAATGGCCATTCACTAGCGGCAATTACAATAGCGGCACATGAAGTTGGCCATGCAATACAAGATGCCACAGGATTTAAGCCTCTGAAATGGAGAACTAGATTAGTACAATGGGTTAGGCCAATAGAAAAAATAGGCGCTGGAATCTTGATGGTAGCACCATTCACCGCTGTACTAACGCGAGTGCCTGCTATTGGATTAATAATGCTGCTTGGAGGATTTCTTACTCTAGGATCAGGAATAGCTGTTCATTGTCTTACTCTACCTACTGAATTCGATGCAAGTTTTAGGCGCGCGTTGCCATTACTTTCATCTAAAAAACTGCTGCATCAAGGCGATGAGGCTGGTGCACGTACCCTGTTAACTGCAGCAGCGCTAACCTACGTTGCAGGGTCATTATCAAGCTTACTTAACGTTGCTCGATGGTGGACAATTCTAAGGCGCTAAACTAGATAATGTTATTGTTCTAAGGTAAGCCATGTACTGACATGGTCTTGCCTATTTTTTTATAAATGAATTGGCGTAAAAAGAATTACATCATTATTGGTATATATGAGACCTATAAATGACCAGAAAACGTAAAAATAAGCTAAAAAATTCTAGCCCCCCAAAAGACTTAGCTTTTTCACCTAAAACCCAACAGGATACGCTGACACTGTTAGCTGTTATAGCCTGTTTTGTTTTGTCAGGATTTGCAGCTCTTCTTTACCAAACGGCTTGGTTACGGCAATTTTCACTGACGTTTGGTACTAGTGATATTGCTATAGCAACGGTACTAGCGGCTTACATGGGAGGTCTAGCTCTTGGAGCGATGATCGCAGGACGATATGCATCACGCGTAAAAAACCCAGTATTAGTCTATGGGCTCCTAGAAATGGGTATTGCTCTTTCTGCGCTAGCCGTACCACTCCTTCTATTAGTGGCAAGAAACCTTTATGTTTATGCGCTTGGAGACCAACCTTCACCCCCAGATGGAAACACAATTGGACAGCCAATTTTCTATCTCTTGACTGGTTTTGTCGTACTTGCGCTGCCAACAGGCTTCATGGGAGCTACGCTGCCATTACTAACACGCCATGTGGTACAGAATGACAAGGAATTAGGACCAAGAATTGCTTTGCTCTATGCAACCAATACAGGTGGAGCTGTTATTGGAACACTTGTAGCAGCATTTATTCTTCTACCAAGACTAGGTCTCAATGGAACTGTGTGGGTTGGTGTAGCTGTAAATGCTGCTGTCTTTGTGATCGCCACACTATTAGCAACCCGTTCACCTGCGTGTATCAATACATTATCAGAAAAAAATTCGAGTCCCACAGTCGGTTTCATTGAAAAATGCATTATTCCATTTTTTGATTCTAGCCTGACTCAAAAACACAAACTAAAAAAACTATTCCAGTCTAATGAAGGCTGGATTCTCCCATTGATACTCATTTCTGGGGCTATCTCTTTTATCTATGAAGTTTTGTGGACGCGTATGCTTTCTCATGTGATGGGTGGAAGCATCTATGCATTTGCCACAATGCTCGCAGCTTTTTTAACTGGTATTGCAATAGGCGGGGGTTTAGCCGGGAAAATAGCTGGCACTAGGGAACGCGCAATAATAGCCTTTGCGTTTGCTCAAGTTTTAATAGCAGGGTTTTCTATAGTGGTGTATAGGTGGATGGTCCCACTTATACCATCCAGCTTAAACACCTATCAGATAGCAATATATGCTGCCCTAGTCATGCTGCCCGCCACATTTTTTGTCGGCGCTACCTTACCTCTAGCTATTCGTGTTTTAGCTAAAGACGAAAAACAGGCGATGACTAGCACTGCATACGTTTATTCATGGAATACAGTGGGCGCAATAATAGGTTCGATCCTTGCTGGCTTTTATTTGATTCCAGCACTTGGATTCGAAGGAACTATCCACATTGCCATCGCTCTTAACATTGGGCTTGCACTATGGACTCTTGCCACAATAACAACACCCAAACCAGTTTATCTAGGACTCACAGCCATTCTTTTAGTGGCAGTAATACTAGTTTATAAACCATCAAGACCTATCGCAGTAATATCGAGTACCGGTTTTATCCCTAATTATCTTAGTAACCCCCGTGAAATTTACTATGGTGTGGGGCGATCATCGACCGTTTTAATGGTTGAAGAGGATGGCTATTATTACTTACGCACAAATGGCTTACCCGAAGCATCCATTGCATCAAAAGGGTCCCCCCCAATTAGAGACCCGGAGAAATGGCTTACAGCACTTGCTGTTGCTGCAAGGCCCAGCACGGAGAATATGCTTGTTATCGGCTTTGGTGGTGGTGTTGCGTTAGAAGGTGT
>DJLG01000111.1:0-2655 GCA_002434915.1 Proteobacteria bacterium UBA6522 | reverse complement strand
CAAGGTCTACGAAATATCGATCCCCTTGAGGACCCACGATTTAATATCGTCATAAATGATGCGCGTAACGCTCTTCGTCTTACTAGTAAAACTTATGACACTATCGTTTCTCAGCCCTCTCACCCCTGGACAGCAGGGGCATCTCACCTGTTCACAAAAGAGTTCATTGCTGAAGCAAAATCCCATCTCAATGATGATGGAGTGTTTGTACAGTGGATAAATTCAGAATTCGTTGAAGAACAACTGTTGCGAACTCTAGCCGCAACTTTGGTAGATGAATTCGCCAATGTCCGACTTTATCATCCTGCAGCACAAGTACTAATGTTTTTGGCTTCAGATGAATCACTTGATCTCGAAGATCAACTCATCGATAGTGGGCAACCCTTTAACTCAGACATCATGCACTACAGTCGAATAGGCATGAACAGTGTTGAAGACCTTTTTGCAGCTCTAGCAATGGATGAGGATGGTACTCGCTCCTTTGCATATGATTCTCCATTAAGCACAGATAACAATAATTTAATGGCCACCCATAGCAATAGCAAAGCTGATGGATTATTTCTGCCTGCATTACTTGAATTATTCGAGCCCTATGATCCACTTCTTCAAGACAATAGCTGGGTACACACAAATTTTGGCGACGCAATAAACTATGGGTATCTAGCTCGTCGAATAATTCAGCTTGGACAATACAAAAGACTCGAACAACTTGCAGAAAAAATAACTGGCGAGTCTGATCAACTCGAATTATATGGAATTCTTTATGAATCTAAATTTGAAACAGACAATGCAAGGCAGGCATTTTTAGAAGCGATAAATGTAAATCCTAGAAATATGCAGGCTCGTTATAACCTCATTAAAGATTGGCTTGGCCTAGTAGGTACTGAAGATGCTCCAGAGAATATTCAAACCATTTCGGCAGAAATAACAGGGCCCGCTAGGGTTGTAATAGACGGTTGGCTTTATGGTCAAAATCAAGACTGGGAGTCTTTAGCTGAACTTGACTATGAACTTGGGCTCAGTAGGATCACCGATGCTTGGTATCCAGCAGCAGCACAACTTAGGGCGGGATGGCGCACTAGTATTTCAACGGATCAGGAGAGATATGCTTTTGATGCTCTGCGACTAGTAGACAGGGCCCTCATACTCGAACCTAATCAGAGCCTCCATTGGCTTCGTATGGTTAGTGCTTCAAGACTTGGGTATGACGATCAAGTGCTGGAATCATCAAGATATGTTGCAGCATATCTTGAAAATGGTCTCGCAGACTCTGCTGAAGGAGGGTACGCTGTCACGGCACAGGATCTCATCATGATCAGGCAAAATCTTGTAATGATCCTGAGTCAATTACGGAGCGGACTTGAAGTTCTAGATCAAGAACGTATAAACCTATTAATCAATGATGTTAATGAAACAATAGAGACTATAGATGGATACCCCCTTGAAAATTAATGAATTAGGCTTGCCCACAGATTTCTCCCTGGAGTCACTAATATCCATAAAAGCTCATGTACCAGAAGATGCAATGACTGCTGGTCTTTTGGGAACTGAGCGAATTGGTCATGGAATACGCCTTCGCGAGGATGGGTTAATTGTTACCGTTGGCTATTTGATTAATGAGGCTCGTGACATATGGCTTTCTTCTCAGGATGGTCGCGCTGTACCAGGCTATGTAGTAGGAAATGATTTCCGCAGTGGTCTTGCGCTGATAAAGCCCATGATGCCTCTACCTGGGCCTGCGATGCATTTGGGAGACTCAAGTTGTCTAGGAATAGGTGATACTGCCTTTATTGTGGGTAGCAATGAAATAGATTCACAAATTACTAAGGGATATGTAGTAGCAAAAGAAGAATTTGCTGGTCGTTGGGAATATGTACTAGATGAAGCTATTTTTACTACTCCTCCTTGTGAAAATTGGTCTGGAACAGCCTTAGTAGATTCAAATGGAAAACTCTGTGGTGTTGGCTCTTTGGTTATCCAAGGCTTTGAAGTAGGTGAATCACGGAAAACTGTAAATATGTTTGTTCCGATCGATTTACTGACACCCATAATTGATGAGCTATGTGAAAAGGGGCGTCGATCAGCTCCACCTCGCCCTTGGTTAGGAATACTACTAAACGATGAAAATGATGAACTTACGGTTGTAGGGGTATACCGTGACTGCCCCGCAGATAAAGCGGGACTTCGACCAGGTGACATAGTGGTAAGGGTAGATGATCAACCCGTTTATAACCTCGCCCATATGTTTCGTACTGTTTGGAGCCTTGGCGATGCCGGTGTAGACATTCCACTACTAGTATTAAGAAAATCTAGTCTTCAGGAAACAACGATTAAATCTGCAGAACGTGGGGAATTCTTAAGAAAAGGCACCTTACAGTAGTTAATCAACCTTAAAGCTCTGGTTCTGCTCCTTCTGGTAGAGACACTCTAAAAGCATTAATGGTCAATGAGATTAGAGAGTAGTAACCCAATATTCCAACTAAATCAATCGTGGACTCTTGGCCAAGTTCTTCAATAGCGCGTTTATATAGCTCATCATCAACTTCTTTCTGCTCCAGCAATGTGCGGCTAAACTCATAGACAATAGTCTGATCTTGTTCTTCAAATAAGGGTTTATCACCAAACCTAATTGCCTCAACCGCATCAAAATCAACT
>DJLG01000183.1 GCA_002434915.1 Proteobacteria bacterium UBA6522 | reverse complement strand
ATTTTTAAAAACCGCCTTTACCCCTGCCATAACATTTCCGAGAGATGAAGCACTTGCCCCAGTAGCAACTCGCCCTCCCATAGTCATAAGCTTAATCATTTCTGCAATAGCAAAAAGTCCTATTAAAACAGGGACAAGTTGCACACCATCCCATAAATATTCAATGCCAGCTGTGTAACGAAGACCACCACCTACCTCATCAAAACCAACAAACGCTAGTATCAATCCGAAACCACCACTGATAAGCCCACGGATTAACTTTCCACCTGTAGACACAGCAATAGCGCTTAGCCCAAGAACACCCAACATAAAAAATTCAGGAGGACCAAATAATAGAACTATCGCCTTAGCAATTGGAATCACCGCTAGCATTACTCCAACGCCGACTAGGCCACCCAATGCTGAAGCTGTTGCAGCAGCACCAATTGCCATACCAGCCTTGCCCTTTCGGGCCAGCGGATAACCATCAAAACAGGTAGCTGCATTAGGCGCGATACCAGGCGTATTTAGAAGAATCGCTGAGACTGACCCACCAAATGGAACGCCACCCATAATACCGCCTACCAACACAATCGCGGAATCTGGCTGCATACCAAATGTCATTGGGATTAGTAATGCCAGTGCAGTAGTTCCACCAAGACCTGGAATTGCACCAAATAGAAGTCCTATTCCGGTACCCAGTGTGAGATAGCTCAACGACTGCAGAGTAAATAAGTGCGCCAAAGCTTGTGTAAAAGTATCAGTCAAAGGTTTTCAAATTCTTATAATACTTTCTGTCAATCCGACAACAGCACCACAAGTTTTCTCCAAAATTTATTCTATAGTTTAGCTTAGAGACTCCAAGGAGCGTGTCAATAATAATTCGATCTTCCTTTGCAAGTAAGATTGGGCTAATGTCGCCCCATCTTCAGAATAAATAAAGATCTCAAAACATTAAGGTGCTATTCAAATGAAAAATAAAATAATTATTTTCGTTGCCGCCATATTTACCTCATATGGAGCAGCTTATAGTGCAGAAAGTGGCGCAACAAATGGTGAGTGGCGTACTTATGCTGGCGACCTTTCTAATACACGTTATGCTCCCCTAGAGCAAATTAACAATGAAAACTTCAACGATCTTGAACTAGCCTGGAGTTTTGATACGACTGCTTTTGGCCCTACACCAGAATATAACTTTCAATCGACCCCTTTAATGGTGAATGGTGTAATTTACTCAACGGTTGGCAGCCGTCGTGCCGTTGTGGCCTTAGATGCCGCAACCGGAGAACTTCTATGGATGCACCGTGAAAATGAGGGAGAACGGGCTACAGCATCTCCTCGACGTTTATCAGGACGAGGCCTTGCGTACTGGAATGATGGGAATGATGCACGAATCATCTACATAACACAGGGCTATCGTTTGATTTCTCTGGATGCGGTAACAGGAAGACCCGTTTCAGACTTTGCTGAGAATGGAGTAGCGGATCTCAAGCTAGAATCAGACCAGGAAATGGACCTGATTACTGGGTCAATAGGTTTACATGCCACACCTATTGTTACCAAAGACGTAATTATTATTGGTGCTGCACATCTTGGGGGATCACAACCTGCCAGCAGAAGAAATGAAAAAGGCTATATTCGAGGCTATGACGTAAGAACTGGTGAGCGGCTATGGATCTTCCACACTATTCCCCTATCAAATGAGTTTGGAGCAGATACTTGGGAAGGAGATTCAGCCTCCTATACCGGTAATACTGGTGTATGGACACAAATAAGTGTTGATGAGGAACTAGGGCTAGTTTATCTGCCGGTCGAACAACCAACAAATGATTATTATGGCGGTCATCGTCTCGGTGATGGTCTGTTTGGGGAAAGCATTGTAGCCGTTGACCTCTACACTGGTGAACGACGATGGCACTACCAGCTTGTTCATCATGGAATCTGGGATTTTGATATTCCAAGTGCTCCGGTCATTGCAGATATTGAAGTAGATGGTCGTCAAATTCAGGCCTTGATACAGCCTTCAAAACAGGGCTGGCTTTATGTATTTGATCGAGTTACGGGCGAACCTGTATGGCCCATTGAAGAGCGCCCCGTTGAAAAATCCAATGTGCCTGGAGAAGTATCAAGTCCAACCCAACCTTTTGTAACCTGGCCTCCACCGTTTGATGTTCAAGGCGTATCCCATGACGACCTTATAGATTTCACCCCAGAGCTTAGAGCACAAGCAATAGACATTATCTCTCGATATAAAATTGGCCCGCTGTTTACCCCTCCAGTAGTAAGCAGATGGGAAGGACCACTGGCAACACTAATGATGCCATCAACAGTTGGAGGAGCAAATTGGGCGGGCGGCTCATTCGACCCAGAAACTAATATGTTTTATATCCAATCTTCTACTGCTGTATCTCCTTTAGGCTTAGTACCTGGTGGAGATCAATCGGATATGGATTGGATCCGAGGAATGGTTACTGATCCAGCTCTTGGTGGTCCACCAGACAATGGACGTCAGGTACCTACAGTGCAGGGACTACCTATCACCAAACCACCATATGGACGTATCACAGCATTCGATATGAACACTGGCAATATCGCCTGGCAAATACCCCATGGCGCGACACCAGATGAAATCCTTAATCATCCAGCACTTGAGGGAATTAATATCCCACGAACTGGTAGACCAGGTCGTGGAGGTGTGTTGACAACCTCCACCCTTTTAATATCCGGTGAACATGGCTTTGCAACTACTCCTAATGGAAGAGGTGCGATGTTGAGGGCTTATAATAAAACCAATGGCAATGAAGTTGGTGCAGTCTATATGCCAGCTCCACAAACCGGTGCACCAATGACCTACATGCTAGATGGAAAACAATATGTAGTATTAGCTGTTAGCGGAACAAGCGATAGAAGGTTCCGAAATATTCAATCTAGTTTAGAAGAAAATTTCAGCGGTAAACTTTTAGCCTACACACTGCCTGAAGGTTATATTCATGAATGAGCCTTGGTTTCACTCGGTTTTGTTGGCAATGAAGAAATAGCTGAACTGATTATTTATAAGCTTGTGTATAAGGCAACCAATAAATCTAGAACTGCTGTAAATATCGTTAAGCATGCCCTAAATATCAAAGAAAATTTATCTTTTATAAGCAACCTTCAAAATTAATTAGATATCAATATGGGTTATTAATGAATGATAATTTAAGGTCGCTATAATTTAGGGGATGCTTTACTCCGACCTCAAATACAGGAACCTTTTTTTCTGTTTTGCCTTGTGCTGGATGATTACTGTTCCTTCTAAAATCTATGCTCATGGAGGTGTTGTACTTGAGGAAGATATTTGTGTAATTAAAATTGAGATTTTCTCAGCGCATTTCAGAATATATCAACCCAAGGCCCGGCAACATCAAGAATTTTGTGAGGATATCCCCGAAGCAGATGAAACAGTGTTTGTAATGGAATACGAACATAGCAGCCTCAGTCAGACTCCTATTGAGTTTCGTATAATCAAAGACGTTACAGAGCTTGGCCGTTATGCGAAAATGGAAAATGTTGAGGAGATTAAAAACCTCGACTCAGTCACTGTTTTCTATCAACCACCAAAACTAGACCCAGATATTTTCACTGCCATACATCAATTTGAAGAGCCTGGCTGGTTTATAGGTATTGTGACTGCAACACATCCAGAACTAAATAAAACTTACACTGCAATGTTCCCTTTCGAGGTTGGTTTTTCTGGTTTTGGCTATCTACCCTTATTTGTAGCACTAATTACCTTTTTGCAAATTTATTATCTATTCACTACTGGACAGTTAACGCGTTGGAAAGATAAATGGAAATCTTTAAAGCAATTAGAACATTAATAAATATCAGTCTGTTATTCACTGTTGGGCTTGTTCACTCACAGGATCAAGCGTCAATAACCAACACCTGTGCCTATAAACTTAGTTTTGTGAGCGAACTTGATCCTATTGAAATTAATCGCATGCACAGTTGGACCATACATATTGAAACGCTAACTGGCATACCAGTGGAAGGCGCAGCCATCACACTCGAGGGTGGCATGCCAGAACATGATCACGGTTTGCCAACAAGCCCACGGATGACCGCAGAGCTTGGTTCCGGAGACTATCGTATAGAAGGTATAAGATTCCATATGAGCGGTGTCTGGGAAATAACGGCTACTATAATCATTGATGATACTCACAATTTATGTGTCATACCTTTGGAACTTTGAATAAGACAGTGCTAACGAAAAAAAAATTAATTAATGTTTTACTAGTATTGCTAATACTGGGTTTTTGCCTTTGGTTTTATGCTGGCAACAAGCCTCCTTATCCATGGACAGCCGATGAGATAAAAATAATAGAAACACTCCATATAGATAGTTTACCTCTTGTACCAAAAGATCTATCCAATTCCATATCAGAAAACCCACTAGCTGCAAAACTTGGTCATAGTTTATTTTTCGACACTCGGCTAAGTGCAAATGGCAAAGTATCTTGTGCAACATGTCATCAACCAGATAATTTTTTTACAGATAAAAAAACCAAGGGCATGGGCATTGGTTCTTCAAGACTTAATACACGAAGTATCGTTGGCTCTGCATATAGTCCTTGGCTTTACTCAAATGGCAGAAAAGATAGCTTATGGTCCCAGGCTCTATCACCATTGGAAGATCCAAATGAGCACGCTAGTAACCGTGTCCAAATTGCAAAACTATTAACTAATGATTCGTACTATCGATCCACCTACGAATCAGTGTTTGGCCCTTTACCTGATCTTTCTAATCCAGAGCGTTATCCAGCAAAAGCTGCTCCACTACCAGGGAAACTTGGGACTGCGTGGCAATCAATGTCTGAGCAAGACCGAGAGCTTATTACTGAAATTTTTGTCAATACAGGTAAAGCAATCGCAGCCTATGAGCGTTTATTAGTACCAGGACCTTCAAGGTTTGATTCTTATGTAAAAGCGGTGTCAGAAAATAATTTAAAAATCCAGGAACAATCTTTTAGTAATTCAGAAATTCGCGGGCTACGACTATTCATTAGTAAAGCTAGCTGTATAGACTGTCATAATGGCCCGCTTTTCACTAATAATGAATTTCATAATACAGGGGTTATTTCCTCCCCAACAGATACTCCAGATAAAGGTCGTATAGACGGTATACGTATAGTAAAAACGGATATTTTTAATTGCATGGGGGTTTATAGCGATGATCTAAATCAAAATTGTGAAGAACTTCAGTATGCTCGATATAATATGCCTGAGTTACTTGGAGCAATTCGCACACCATCACTACGCAATATAAAATCTTCTGCTCCATACATGCATAGCGGCCAGATCGAGACTTTAGCTGAAGTAATAGAACACTATAATCTCGCACCCCTTTCAATGATTGGCCACAATGAAGCAGAACCTCTTAATTTGTCACTTTTTGAACGCCGCGACTTACTAGCATTTCTTAAAACATTAGAAGCACCTTTATCGACCCACCAAAACTGGCTTATATCACCCACAACAAACCCTAAAAATTCTCTTTAAATTAACCGCTTTTGGTGGTTACTAGACATTAATTCTGGTAGCCTGCGGCATCTTCTACAGGCAATCTTTAATAGAATAAAAGGCAAGTAGACTATTATGATTTTGCAAGATTCATTAGATAACAGTACGCATGTTGTTTTAAGCTCTCACAGCAAACAATCCGAACCTGCAATATCCATAAACTGGGGAAAGCGAGAACCCCTAGAAAGGGGTCCAATTATTGGAACAATTTCTAACAAAGCAGATCGGAATGTAATTGGAACTCATGGTGGTAGCTATACAGTTTATCGTGCTCTCTCGATAGCCTCAGGTCATTTTCCAAGTGACCATCGTCCTGATCTAGATAACACAGAACCTGTTGTCACAGTGGAACCTCAGCCATCTTGGTTTGAGAAAGAACGTATTGTCTCATTAGACCCCTGGGGAGCTCATGTAAATATGGTCTTCCGTAACTATCTCGACCAAGGCATTAGCATACAACCGACTATTGCAATTACCCAAGCACACCTGACTCTGCCAGAAATCCATATGGCTATTGAAGCTGAACGACTTTCAGTTGATGGAAAAATTATTACTGAAAACAAAGATGTTCGAGTCACTAAAATTGCGATTGACCCGGTCTGGCACTTACCATCGATTTCACATCGTTTCAAAATTAAAGAAAGCACGCTCAGAAAAAAACTATTCAGCGAAACAGGGGGAATGTACCCAGAACTTGTAACTCGCCCCGACCTTAAGGTATGGCTTCCACCAATTGGTAGCTCAACAGCCTACGTATTCGGTGATATTGCTGATCTAGCCAACCCTAATAAAGAATTAACCTGTCGAGTTCATGATGAATGCAATGGTTCAGATGTTTTTGGCTCTGACATATGCACTTGCAGGCCCTATCTTGCCTTTGGTATTGAAGATGCAGTTAGAACTGCACAGCGTGATGGAGTTGGGATCGTTGTCTACTTTCGCAAAGAAGGACGTGCACTTGGGGAGGTAACAAAATTCCTTGTCTACAATGCAAGGAAACGCCAACCTGATGGAGATAGTGCAGCAACATACTTTCATAGAACTGAATGTGTTGCTGGAGTTCAAGATGCACGGTTTCAGGAATTCATGCCTGATGTTTTAAACTATTTTGGCATCACTAAAATAGATAATCTTCACTCAATGAGTAATATGAAATATGACGCGATAACATCGTCAGGTATTTCAGTAATAAATCGGATCCAAATTCCAGATGAGTTAATTCCAGCCGACGCACTTGTAGAAATGGAAGCAAAGAAGGCTGCTGGGTATTTCTCTGATGAAAAAACACCAGACTTGGAATCTCTAAAATCAGTTAAAGGCCGCGATTTGACGTGACCATTTTCGCATGAATGAATCTTTAGATTATCTGATGCGTCCTCAATCAATTCGTGACTGCGCCATGCAGATCAGGGATTTAACACGTTGCGGTGATGGGGTTTTTATACTTGATGAATCTCGTCTTGAGATGACCAGTGAGCTCGTTGCAGAATCCATTCGTCAAAAATATCCAACTAACGAAATCCCGCTTCACTCCCGTTGGAGACATTTTGAAGTTGAAAATAATAACAGCCTGCAAAAGCTTAATAATGCGACTAAAGATTATTCTAGTCTTGACCTAGCCCGAATGGGTCTCGACCTTATCATCCCATCTGTATTACTTGATGCAGGAGCTGGACCTAACTGGCACTTTAAGACTAATTCAGGAGCAGTTTTATCCCGATCTGAGGGTCTCGGAATAGCATCGCTTGAGATGTTTTTATCAGGTTTTTTTTCTGATGATCCCTCACAACCATTTCGTACTGATGGTAAGGCATTATCAAAGTTAGACCTTGTTAACTTCACCGACCATATGCAATCTTCTGAAAAAAACCCACTAGTGGGATTGAATAATCGTCTACTTTTATTACAAAAGCTTGGAAAGTTAATTCTACTTGAACCCAAAGTGTTTCCTTCTGCTCGACTAGGAGATCTTGCCGACCATCTTATAACCAACTCGACAAATAAAATAAGTGCAACCCAAATACTTTCGACTATCTTGCGCCTGTTTGGTCGAATGTGGCCTCAACGTATAATTATTTCAGGCATAAATCTTGGCGATGCGTGGCAATATTCTCACCCAAAGAACAAAAACAAAATAATTGTCCCTTTTCACAAGCTATCCCAATGGTTGACTTATTCAATCGCAGAGACATTCCTTCGAAGCGGTTATGCTGTTTCTGATATTGAAAAACTAACTGGTCTAGCAGAATATAGAAATGGTGGTCTATTTATAGACACCGGGGTACTAAAATTAAAAAGTGAATTTATAAAACCCAACTATGCTATAGATAGTAGGACTGTAGTTGAGTGGCGTGCCCTTACTGTTTACCTGCTAGATCAAATTTCAGACCATATTTCAAATATCCTAGGTCAAGAACTATCACTGCCAAGAGTACTCGAAGGCGGCACATGGCATGTAGGACGAAAACTGGCATATGAACGCAGTCCATTGGGTGAGTCTCCTTTAAACATAAACACTGATGGTACGGTATTTTAAATATGAGCAAACAAAAAAATCACCACGTTATAAGTCATCCGTTACTCCTGGAAAAGCTTTCCTTAATGATGGATTCGCGTACAGAGAGTCCTAACTTTCGTCGTCTAATGAACGAAATCAGTTATGCGCTGGCTTATGAAGCTTTGCGAGATTGGGCAACACAAGACAAAGAAATCATAACTCCAAACGGAACTGACATAATACCAAGTCTGGCTAACTACCCCATAATAGTCTCTATTTTGAGAGCTGGTAATGGAATGATAAATGGTGTTACTGATGCCTTACCCTTGGCCCGTATAGGGCATATTGGCATCTATCGTGATCGTGATCTAGATAGTACTGTTGAGTATTTCTTTCGACTACCAAAAAACATAAAAGGTAGTTCGGTTCTATTGCTTGACCCCATTATCGCTACTGGCGATACAATCTGTGCTTCAGTCTCACGTCTTCAAGAATTCGGAATTAATGATATTCATGTTTTAACGCTCCTAGCTTCAAAGTCTGGACTTCAAAAACTCAGTACAACTGATAAAAACATATCGGTCTGGGGTTTACGTCTTGAAGAATCGCTAAACGAGTCGGGGCATCTCGCACCCGGTCCTGGTGATATCGCAGCACGCCTTTTAAACACTGATTAACACAATCCACCTATTCCTGAATCCGAATCTCCTTAATATAAAACTAACCATAAGATTTTCCATGAAATTTAGGCTGTAGCTCAGCCTGGTAGATTACCGTCTTCAGGAGACAGAGGCCGTAGGTTCGAAACCTCTCGCCCCGACCAATAAAAACAACCTTCTTTATCGCTGCAATGAGTATGATTTTCCGCTAGCAAAGTCATGAGACCTGCCATGGCGAGGGCAACAAATTAGTCTGAAGAACAAGACGGACAGAGCCCAAGAACCTCGATGGTTTGTTGCTCCACGGAAAACCCGACTCGCTTAGCGTCTCTACCCAAAGTTTGCTCAATGCCAGCATCATGAATTTCGGCAGCAGACTCGCAACTACGACAGATCAGAAATTGCCCTGAATGCCTGCTCACAGGGTCTGCACATCCCATAAAGGCATTCATACTGTCCAATCGATGAATCAGCCCCGCTTCAATCAAGAAGTCCAGGCCTCGATAAACGGTATTCGGCAAAACCTTCCCTTCTTCTTTGTTCATCAACTGCAAAATATCATAGGCGCCAAGAGGCCCATGACGAGACCAAACGAGCTCAAGAATTTTTCGGCGAAGTCGTGTTAGACGCATACCTCGATCGATACAGATGGATTCAGCTTTTTTAACAGCGCTTTTTACACAACTTTTGTGATTGTGTTTTTTCGAGGAAAAGTCACTGATGACCCGGGTAGCTGCCATAGCTGCTCGCCGATTAAATAAAATGTAATGATATTACGCTAACGAAGCGCTGTAAATGTGGTCCGCTCACTATCTTTTATTAAACGTAAGACAGAAATAATCTAAGATAGAATGACATGTGATACTATTACATTTATTAAAGGTACATTTAATAAGCCACTGCCAGACAAAGCATGAACTATACGTGGACCGTTAATAAGATTTTTCCAAAAATTCAATCTTAGAGGTAAGGTTAAATGAAACGCACAATCACCAAGCTTACGATCTCCAGTCTCGCATTGATTATCGGAAGCACTACATTTGCTCAGGAATACGGTCCGACTATTACTGCCCAGCAAGCCAAGGTAGCTGCTGCTGCTGCAATTGAAACGATGAATGAAAACGGTTGGCGAATGGCTCTGAGCATTGTCGATCCGGCAGGCCATCTTGTTTACTTCGAGAAAGTCGACGGTACACAACTCGCCTCCATCAATGTCTCTCTGGCCAAAGCCCGGGCATCTGCTGGTTTTCGACGACCTACGCGGGCATTCGCGCAAGGTATCGTCAATAACCCCGCGCTTGTAACACTACCAGGAGTCGTTGGTTCACCAGGTGGCGTGCCTATTGTCGTGAACGGTCAAATTATTGGAGCATTGGGTTGTTCGGGTGATACCGGTGACAACGATGAGATAGCCTGCGACGCAGGTGCAGCAGCCGTAGAATAAGGAACTGTCTAAACTAATACGAGCAACTACGTCTCAAGTGAGACCACTACTATTTAAATGATAGCAGCGATAAAGCCGTGAAATATCGTTGAATATTTTTAAGCGAACACAGGTAGGAGTCGGAGGTTTCCATCGAGTGGGATAAATACCGGCATATTTATTTCTCATCGGTTGTCAGTTATTACCTCCTACTCGAGTTTACCTAAGACCCAGGTAAACTTTATGGTTCCCCCTGCCTCTGACTCCTACCTGTGTTCGCTTATTTAATATCGAGATATGAATTGAAGCAGTGTGTCTTAGTAGATAGGCAGTACACAGGGAGAATGCTCTTACACAACTATCTAATATTTCCGTAATTTCACAATAAAAATCTCTGGTGAGTTCTAGATCTATTTAAACTCAAATTCAACAAATTCAACAATGGTAGATCCCGTATTACTAAGCGCCCTTGTCTGTCCGGCATCTTGCCAAATAAACTCACCAGTAAAAGGCGCCATTCCACGTGCTGCAGACCCAGGTACCAATTCATCCAAAACACCCCCTCGAACATAGACTCTAAGTCCAGGAGCTGTTTGTGTAATCTCAGCAAGTTCTTCACCTGGCGCTAAAATGACACGCCAGGCCCTTAGACGATCATTATCTAAGATCTGAGAGTATCCAGAAATCTCTGATCTATCTGAGACATCAGGCCCGCTTTCACTTCGATCTTTAAGCATGATCGCAACACTATGAAATGGTGTCGGCCCAACATTCACTGACTTATGGGCATAGACCCCTCTCTCAGTCACATTGTTAAAGTTCGTGCGACCTGGAACTGGTTGACTAGCAGATGGTCCAACTATCTCAGACGACTTGTATTGCTGACTTGTACGCAAAGCTGGTGAAAGGTTTACAGATACCGAATCATAAAAGTGCGTGTGCATACCCGTAGTCCGTCCAGGTGGGTAATTGATACGAATCAATGTCATGTAGTCATTGGAGAATATTGGTACATGAAACGGCGCCTTATCCATCGCAACTGGCCAATCTTCACTCTGAGCAAATGTCGTTTGCATGAATGCAGAGTTGAGCAAAACCAATGTTATTAAAATGCCATATCTCATAATCTTCCCCCTACAACACCAAACTTAAGACAAAAAAGTTATATCTGTATTTAACTAAATATATTTTCTGATAGCATGAAATCGTAACATGTTGTTAGATCTAACTACCTCATAGAACAATACGATCTTGCTGTAACCCTTTAGATCCTAATAAAAAAGGTTCTTGTGGTTCTGATGTACGGTTAATTAAGTTAAGAACATGATCTCCCACTGCTGGCCCATGCTTAAAACCATGCCCAGATCCACAACCTACAAGCCAGACGTTCTCAAAGCCTGGATGTCGATCCATAAGAAAATGCCCATCTGAACTATTCTCATATTGACAGACTCTAGTTTCACTTAAAGGAGCATCAGCAAATTCAGGAAAGCGATTATGAAGATAGGCTCTAGCATCTGCTTCACCTTTTTTACTAGCATTCCGGTCCTCAGTATCGGGGTTGATAAAATGCCCATGTGTGTCATTTGCTACTTTAAACCCTCGACCTTCAAAGCTTGGGAAACCATAGAAAGGTAAATCACTCCAGACAGGCAAAGCACCTGCAGTATCAACATCAGTTGCAAAAAAGAAAACTTCTTGTCGGGTAATAAATAAGCGTCCAGACATTGCGTCAGGACAGACTTGATCTAACCAAGGACCACATGCAAAAACAAACTGTTCAGCCTTAAGTTGCTGACCATCAACCGTCTCAACCGAAGGTAGCACTCCCTGATGTCCTTGTTGAATACTAATAGGCGATACTAACCCTGAGAGGAACGTTACGCCGGATTCAGCTAAATTAGCAGCTAAAAGCTGCACTGATCTTTTAGCCATCAGTGCGCCCCCCTGAGGCTCAAAAAAACCAGCCTCATCATCTCTAACCTGCATTACCGGAAACTGATCTCTTAACTTGCTAGGCGATAATGTAGTAAAAGGTATGTCATATTGGGCTAATAAACGTTTGCTTGCTTTAATGGACTCATCGTTTTCTTTGTGTAGTCTTAGAACGCCTACCTGGTGAAAAATTGGCGTTGTAGTTTTTGCCGAAATAGCTTGCCAATCACTAATAGAACGAAATGCCCATTCAGTGTAAGTCTCGTCCTCACCATAACTACATCGAGTAACGCGGCTCTCACCCCCCGATGACGCAAGAACATGAGCGGGACCTCCAAAATCCACAACTGCAACGCGCTTACCCGCATTGTGTAACTTAGATGCTGACCAGATACCAAAAACACCTGCTCCAACTATCACGACATCATAATTTCTAAGCTTCATATATAAAGACTAAGTTATATCCAATAATCACTGTGGCCCATGTTTTCATAACGTTATTTCTATTTCAGTTCTGATGATAGTTATTAAACCTCATCAGAGCGGCAAAAGTCCTTATTTGGTTGCCTATCAACTTACACTAGCTTGTCGAATAAACAGTCAAAAGGCTTCAAGAAAACTTTAGTTTGTGGTTTTTATTAAGGGTGTAGTGAGCCTTCCAAGGCCATATACTCTAAAGGTCAACTCCAAGTATCATAGACAAAGAACTATAATTATTAAATTGTGTAGGGGAAAGTAATGAAGCACGTATTCATAGCGCTACTGACGTCAATTCTGCTAATCGGTAATACAGTTTTTGCACAAACAATACTATTCGATGGATCAAACTTAGATAGTTTTGATCAACTAGGCGATGCTAACTGGAATATTTCTGAAGATGTTGTTGAGGCAAATAGTGGTAGCGGGCACCTAGTCACCCAAAACTCCTATGCTAACTTCGTACTCAATGTAGATTTTTGGGTTGATGATTCAGCCAACAGTGGCATATTTATTCGTTGTCAGAATCCAGAAATGATTACCCCTGATACATGCTATGAAGTCAATATCTTTGACCAACGACCTGATCAAACTTACCGCACCGGTGGAATCGTATATTTTGCTGCGCCCGCTGTGCAAATCAACGCAGGTGGCCAGTGGAATACATTCGAAATTCGAGCTGAAGGTAGCCGAATTTTGGTCATGATGAATGGAGTAATTACAGTAGATATGGATAACGACACCTTTTCTGATGGCCCACTTACACTTCAATATGGCAGTGGTATCGTTCGATTTCGAAATGCACAAATTCAGAGACTTTAAATTTATCTCAATTCTTGATTTTTTCGAGACCAGACATATAAGGTCGCAGCACCTCTGGAATAGTTACTGTACCGTCTTCCTGCTGATAGTTTTCCATCACTGCGATAAGGGCGCGTCCTACAGCAACACCCGACCCATTTAATGTATGCAGAAGCTCTGGTTTACCCGTCTCTGGATTACGCCATCTAGAATGCATACGTCTCGTCTGAAATGATTCACAATTACTACAGGAAGAAATCTCACGATATTTTTCTTGGCCTGGTAACCAGACTTCTATATCGTAGGTTTTTGCAGACGAAAATCCGGTATCACCTGCACATAAACTCATAACTCTGTAGGGTAACTCTAGTCGCTGAAGAATTACCTCTGCATGGGATAAAAGCTCCTCTAAAGAACGGTATGAGTCCTCTGAAGAAGTAATGTGGACAAGTTCAACTTTCTCAAACTGATGCTGTCGAATCATTCCTCGTGTATCCCGGCCATAAGAACCCGCTTCAGAACGAAAACATGGTGTGTGTGCAACTAAACGCATGGGAATATCCTTAGGCTCAAGGATACAATCACGCACGAGATTACTAAGAGGAACTTCAGCAGTAGGAATTAACCGTAATGCTTTTTCACCTGAGAGAGAAAAAAGATCATCAGAAAATTTAGGCAACTGGCCAGTTCCAAATAGGGAATCATCATTCACAAGGTATGGAACATAATTTTCTATATAGCTGTGATCATCGATGTGAATATCTAACATAAGCTGAGTTAAGGCACGATGTAAGCGAGCTAACACCCCCCTCAGAACAACAAACCTGCTACCAGATATTTTACTAGCTGCATCAAAGTCTATTAAGCCAAGCCCTTCGCCTAGAACCACATGATCTTTTGGCTTAAAACTAAAATCTCTCGGATCACCCCAACTTCTAATAACCTCATTAGAACCCTCATCTAACCCAGACGGGACAGACTCATGGAGTAAATTAGGCACTTCTGAAAGAAAACGATCTAACTCAATCTGTAAATCACGTAATCTTGATTCTGAAGCAGAAAGCATACTACCAAGATTTTCAACTTCAGCTTTTAGTGGTTCTATATCATTACCTGCAGCCTTTGCCTGTCCAATAGCTTTAGATCTTTCATTCCGGTTATGCCGCAACTCCTCAACTTTACTCTGTAGAGTCTTACGTTCATTTTCTAGACCTTGATAAAAATCATTGTCTAAAACAAACCCTCGTCGCAACAAGTTTTTTGTTACACCGATTAAATCACTCCGTAGTAGCCTAGGGTCTAGCATTAAATAAATCTCATATTAATCATGATTTTCCATTAAAATCTCAACGCGCTTACACCAACCACCTAATGCAATATTAGACAAAAATAGTCCAAAGAAAATACCAATAGCGTTTGCAATTAGATCAAATGGATCAAAAAAACGATAAGGCAAACGTGCCTGTATAAATTCTAGCAATATCCCAAAAAAAATAAGAAAAAGCGCGATCTTTTTACCCTCTCCTTTAGCATATAGTCCAGTGAACCAAATCATTAAAATAAAATAAGAAAACGCATGTACAATTTTATCTGCATGCTCAAAACCAGTTATAACCCCTCCTGCAGGGATAAGGCTTCCGGTAGCAACTAGTACTAAAAAACCAAAACCAGGTAACCACCACGCTATAGGATAATGAAGAGATAGCACCTAACTACCCCTCATCCCTATTAGCTTGTTGCCCAATAATTGCTGTGCCTCTAGGCGGAGAAAAATCGAATAAATCGTCCATAAGCTCAGGATTAGGTTCAAGTCTCGAAAACTCCATCTCAGTTAACTGGTTAAGCCCATCAAGAAGCTCCAATTTAAAAAGCTCACCTTTATTAAAACCAAGACGAATATTGCTAAAACCAGATCCTATATTCCTCGGCCGAAGTTCTACCCAATTGATCTGATCAATGGAAACAACATTCAATACTTCGAACACCTCGAGCATGTCCTGGCCACCACTTAGCAACATCGCTGGTGTAGCATCAATAATCTCATCTAAAGGATTAACTGTTACCTGATCCAGATCAACATCATAAACCCATAGATTCTCACCATCTGCGACTATTTGCTGCTCGAATGGGGACTGATAACTCCAAACAAAGCGATTAGGACGTTTCAGCAAAACCATTCCCTGTGCTTGTTCGATTATTTCTCCCTCCGAATTCCAAAGCAATTGCTGAAAATCGGCGCGCATTGTCATTATTGACCCAATAAATACCTCTAAAGATTCTAGGCCATCTAGATCAGACGCTAATTCTTCAGTTTGTGCGGCTAAGTGCGAAGATAGAACAGCAACACAAGCCGCAAAAAGAAAACGACGAAAATTAATCTCCGTCGGGAGGTGGTGGCGCAATAACTTCCCTAGATCCATTAGTTTGCAGGCTTCCAACTATGCCTGCCTCCTCCATAGTTTCGACCATCCGTGCAGCACGGTTATAACCAATCTTTAAACGGCGTTGAACGCCGGAGATTGATGCTTTACGTGTCTCGGTAACAATGCGAACTGCTTGATCGTAAAGCGGATCCTGCTCGCCGTCCAACTCCCCTGAAGGAGACGGAGGGTCAATCCCAGGAATAGCCTCGCTAGGGCCAGAAAGGACATCATCGACAAATGAAGGCCCTCCGCTAGCACGAAGACTCTTTACAACCGTATGAACCTCATTATCAGAAACAAAAGCCCCATGAATTCTAGTTGGAGTTGAAGCTCCTACTGGCAAATACAACATATCACCATGACCAAGAAGATTCTCAGCTCCAGATTGATCGAGAATAGTTCGAGAATCCACTTTAGCTGATACTTGAAAAGCAATCCTACAAGGAATGTTTGCTTTGATAAGTCCGGTAATTACATCTACCGAAGGTCTCTGGGTAGCAACAATCATGTGGATTCCGGAAGCTCGTGCTTTTTGAGCTAATCTAGCGATTAGTTCCTCCACCTTTTTACCCACTATCATCATCATATCCGCAAGCTCATCAATAATTACCACTATATTAGGTAATGGCTGCAATAAAGGGGGGGTCTGCTCCAACTCTTCCTCCGGCTTAAAAGTAGGATCGGGTATTGGCTCACCCTTATTTATAGCTTCATTAACCTTACGGTTATAGCTTGAAATATGTCTCACACCCAAAGCCGCCATAAGAGCATAACGATGTTCCATTTGAGCAACACACCACCGAAGTGCATTAGCTGCCTCTTTCATGTCGGTTACGACTGGTGCGAGCAGGTGAGGAATACCCTCATATACCGATAACTCCAGCATCTTGGGATCAATCATGATTAAGCGAACATGCTCAGGCGAAGATTTATATAACAAACTTAGCACCATCGCATTAAGCGCAACTGACTTACCCGAACCGGTAGTTCCAGCAATTAATAGATGAGGCATCCTCCCAAGATCAGCAACCATTGGCTGACCGCCTATATCCTTACCTAACGCCAAAGTAAGAGGTGAGGTCAGTTTGTCATAAACTTCAGATTTAATGATCTCACCTAAAGAAACCAGTTCTCGCACTTCATTTGGAATTTCTAAACCAACATAGGGCTTCCCCGGTATTACCTCCACAACCCGAACGCTAACTGTAGATAGAGAGCGAGCTAGATCCTGAGAAAGGCTACTAATCTTGCTGGCTTTTAGACCTGGTGAAGGCTTAAGTTCAAATCGCGTAACAACTGGGCCTGGCTGGACTGAAACCACTTCTACTTCAATACCAAAATCAGCAAGTTTTAGTTCTACAAGTCTAGACATTGCCTCTAAAGCATCAGCAGAATAACCACCCACACTAGAAGGCGAGTCATCAAGAAGTGCTAAGGGCGGAAGTTCATTTGAAACTG
>DJLG01000186.1 GCA_002434915.1 Proteobacteria bacterium UBA6522 | reverse complement strand
CTCAGATATACCAAAAATTTCTTTTTTGGCATCATTTGCATAAGTTACAAGACCCCAACCAAACCAGGATGAACTCCCTGGAACATCAGTAATGACCTTACTAATCCAGCCACCAGTGCATGACTCAGCGCATGCTAAACGTGCACCACGGGACAACAATTCTTCGCCAAGTGAACGGGCGAGAAGACATAATTCTTTTTTTGAAGGTTTCAAGACGATCTAAGCACTTGATTATAAATTTCGATATAGCGGTGACTCATTTTTTCAACTGAAAATTGTTCCTGAATGCGTTTCCTAGCAGCAGTTCTAAAACGCACTCTTAATTCTTCATCAGAAATCATAAGTACCATAGCATTGAATAGCCCAGACTTGTCTCCAGACTCAAATGTCAGGCCATGAACTTTGTTCTCTAGAAGATCAGTAATCCCTCCGGCGGTAGAAGTAATCACTGGCACACCAGAACTCATAGCCTCCATAACCGCAACCCCTAGACCCTCCTGTCTCGCCGGATGGACAAGTAAATCAAGCTCAGGCATCAAATCTGACAAATCTGTTCGAAATCCAAGGAATATCACATGGGAGCTGAGACCTTTATTAAGCACATTTTTCTTCAGCTCATTCTCTAAAGGGCCTTGACCAAAACACAATACACGAGCGTGCGGAAACCGAACAAAAAGCTCTGGTAAACATTCAAATAAAAGGGCATGTCCCTTGCGAGAAATGAACTGTCCAACAATTCCAATTGTAAATAAGGATGAGTCAAGACCTGTCACTTCGGTCAATCTAGTACGTTCTGTAGCAGGCGAATATCTCTTGGTATCCATTGCGCTAGATACCTTATGAACGCGATATGCAGGCAACCCTACGTGATGTAACAACTCCCTCTCAACGGCAGAAGAAATACCTACTACAGCATCATAAGGAAAGTATTTGAGTCTTGCCCATAGTGCTGCTTCGCGATTATCCACCCTACGAGTTAATACGGCAGGTACTTTCATGTAACGAGAGACCCATCCTCCTACTGTATCTGCACCACGTCTTGAATGCGCGTGAACTACCGAAGGTTCATACAAACTAATTATATTTTTCAAGCGTGTCGGCAATCGCCAATCTAGATCACCACCAATTGATAGCTCCACCACCTTGGTTGCACAGGTAACCTTAGAAATCTCACTATTCACAGGACATATCAGGATATTTTCAATCCCACAATCATCCAGTCCCTCAATAAGATAACGAACCTGAGCAGCACCACCATATAGATGTCTGCCAAATTCCAGATGCATGATGCGCATATATAAGATGGTACCTGCTTGATCACTTGCCCAAAATAGATTATTTGATACTTAGATACTGAATCAAAAAATAGGGAACAAGATTACAATAGTAATCCAACATACCTAAAAAGAAGCATTTTGAGTAATCAACATACCCCTGTGATGAGGCAATACTTGGGACTTAAGTCCCAACACCCCGACGTGTTGCTCTTCTACAGAATGGGGGATTTTTACGAACTCTTCTACGATGATGCGCGGCGCGCATCAAAACTAATGGATATCGCCCTCACAAGCCGTGGGCAATCGAATGGCGAACCTATCCCTATGGCAGGTGTTCCTGCTCATTCAGTTGATAACTATCTCGCTCGCTTAGTCCGACTAGGGGAATCTGTCGCAATATGCGAACAAGTGGGAGATCCTGCAACCTCCAAGGGTCCTGTGGATCGTGAGGTAGTTAGGATAATTACGCCTGGAACTCTTACTGATGAAGCGTTACTAGAGAACCATCAAACCCAGTATTTGGCATCAATAAATCTATCTAATGAACTAATTGGCCTGTCCTGGTTGGATCTTTCAAGTGGACAATTCTCACTGACAGAAATCCATGATCTGCAAGGTTTACAGGGAGAACTAGAGCGACTACGTCCAGCGGAGATGCTAGTTGAAGAGGATGCGCCTTTACCCAAATGGCTGGAGTCAATGGAAGGACTAAGAAGACGTCCGCCTTGGCATTTTGATTATCAGTCAGCACAGCTAGCGCTTTGCAAGCAGTTTGGTACTCGTGATTTATCAGGCTTTGATGCACAAGATGCGCAACTTGCTGTGGGGGCAGCAGGCTGCTTACTTCAGTACGTAAAAGACACCCAACGTTCAGCAATTCCTCACCTGCGTGGACTTACCCGGGAACGCCGAGAGGATGCAGTCATTATGGACTCCGAGACTCGGCGAAACCTGGAAATTGAAATTAGCGTAACACCCGGCAATGAATATTCTCTTGCTGGCCTAATGGACCGCTGTGCAACTCCAATGGGTAGTAGGCTGCTAAGAAGATGGCTAAACCGACCAATTCGAGATAGAGACATACTGAAAAAGAGACAACAAGCTGTTGAAACTCTTATAGCACCAGGGATAGCGGATAAATTATTGCAACCTCTTAGTGATATTGGCGATATGGAGAGAATCCTTGCAAGAGTTGCCCTTCGTTCAGCCAGACCAAGAGACCTAGCACAACTGAGACAAGCCTTAGAGGTATTGCCCGAGCTGACAAAAGTAATTAGAAAAATGGAATCCCCTTTACTGGCAAACCTTGCTGATAGTTGTAGCTCCCACTCCCAAGTTCATGCTTTTCTGAAATCAGCCATTGTTCAGGAGCCCCCTATCCTCATTAAGGATGGAAAAGTAATTGCATCGGGTTTTGATGTGGAACTAGACAATCTTCGCGACATCAGCGCTGATGCCAATCAATACCTTGATGATCTAGAGCTTCGTGAGCGAGAACGTACCGGACTTGGCAATCTCAAGCTTGGGTACAACAGAGTTCATGGTTACTACATTGAAATCAGCAAATCTCAAGCTAATTCTGCACCAAGCGAATATATTCGTCGGCAAACACTGAAAGGCGCAGAACGTTTTATAACGCCTGAATTGAAAGAGTTCGAAGACAAAGTGCTAAGTGCAAAGGATAGAGCCCTAAACCGAGAGCGGCTCCTCTATGAAACTATCCTGGATCAGTTAAATGACACATTGATTGAGCTTCAACAAACAGCCACAAACGCGGCGGAGATCGATACATTAGTTAACTTGGCAAAAAGAGCACAGGAATTAAGCCTTACCAAACCTGAATTAACTAATGAGCCTGGAATTAACTATGAAAAAGGCAGGCATATAGCTGTTGAATTAGCCAGTTCTGAACCATTTGTTCCGAATAACCTTGATCTTAATGATAAGCGTCGAATGATGATAATCACTGGGCCTAATATGGGTGGTAAATCAACCTATATGCGTCAAACGGCTCTAATTACAGTTCTTGCTCATATTGGCAGTTATGTTCCAGCGATGAATGCTCGTCTAGGCCCTATTGATAGAATTTTTACTCGGGTTGGCGCAGCGGACGACCTTGCAGGTGGTCGCTCAACCTTTATGGTGGAAATGACAGAAACAGCAAACATTCTCAATAATTCGACTGCATCTAGCCTAGTATTAATGGATGAGGTAGGTCGAGGTACTAGTACATTTGATGGATTATCATTAGCTTGGGCTGCAGCTCATTACATTTCTAAAGAGTCACAAGCCTTTACTTTATTTGCTACACACTATTTTGAGCTTACAAGCTTGCCTGACTCTTTGCCTGCATGTGTAAACGTGCATTTGGATGCTATTGAACATGGTGACGAGTTAATTTTTCTTCATAGCGTAAAAGATGGTCCAGCCAATCAAAGTTATGGGCTGCAAGTTGCTCGTCTAGCGGGGGTTCCAAAAAACGTCATTGAACTGGCTCGTAACTATCTCACTATTCTCGAGCAACGTGAGCATGATAAGGATACTAAAATCACTCAACCCGAAATCCCTTTTGAGGAACAGCTTTCAAAAGAGGTTTCCCCAAGTAATAAACTTACCGAGCAACTACTAGAAATCGAACCAAATGATCTATCGCCACGAGAGGCTTTGCGATTAATTTATGAGCTAACAGACCTAGCGAAAAAACACTCATAATTTCAAAAATCTTAGACAAGATGGCTAGAGGCAAAAATCATACTGATATGGCTTATATTCAAATTGTTAGCCATATCAGACAAGCTAGTCTCAAACACACGCCTCAGCGTTCAGTTCAATCATAGGTTTTCCCATCAGCCGCAACGATCGTCGTATAGTTTCCGCCGGGGCGGCCATCTTTCAATCGCCACATGTTCACTGTGACTTCATCGCCAGGCGCAAACGTCTTATATCCAACACCACGACGGATCATATTTGGGATATTGGACATCTCAATCCAATAATTAAGAACCTCTCCATTTTCATTTTTTACATCGATGAAAAGAAAAACATGCGGATTACGGAAAGAAAATTTTGTCACCGTGCCGGAGATAGAGACCTCCTCACTATGATCAAACATTGAATGAGAATGGTGAGCTAACGAGAGATTAGACGCCACAAAAGCCGCTACCCCCACTAGAAAGTCAATTCGTATCAGATTTCTCATATTGGACCTCTTAATTCGATTGTATGGCCCTAGATTTAGGGTAACTATCCACACCTAGGAACGCAATGAAACAAGCTCAAGAATTAAATATGATTAGTCATCAGACATATGAAGTAAGCGCTCTAAAGCTTCGCGATTAGTCCATGAAGCGACTGTTTGAATAGATTTTTTCAGATTCTCCCAACGATAGGAAAGATGCTCTGCAGGGTTTAAAGTGATCTGACAAATAGCCGGGATTTTTAAATATAAAAGGTGTTCCATATTTTCTTTAACACCCTCTTCATAACGATCTTTCCACTCTGGCAGTATCGGAAAAGATCTGCGTATGCCTGTATCCCAGAGTCCTGATGTGCCAAGCCCTGTTTCCTCGAAAACCTCACGCACAGCAGCTTCCTGCAAACTCTCACCCCATTGCAATGTTCCAGTAACCGATTGCCAGAAACCTATAGGGTTTACACGCTCAAGAAGCAAACATTCGTATTTCGGGGTATATATCACCACCAGAACTGACTCGGGGCGACGGTACTGTGGCATTACTAGCTTCAGCTGGGCGAACGAACCCGAATTCCGAGTTCCTTTATCTGAGCGGTACTTGCTGCGCTAGGGGCGCCCGTAAGAAGATCACTAGCAGTCTGAGTTTTTGGGAATGCAATTACATCACGAATACTCTCAGCACCAGCCATTAGCATCACTAATCGATCTAGCCCAAAAGCAATCCCCCCATGGGGCGGGCATCCATAATCCATTGCAGTCAACAAAAAACCAAATTTTGATTGAGCCTCTTCTGAATCTATTCCAAGCAGATCAAATACAGCAGACTGCATCTCAGGAGAATGAATTCTAATAGAACCACCACCGATTTCGGTTCCATTCAGAACCATGTCATAAGCTCGTGAAAGCGCGCCCTTAGGATTTGCTTTTAAATCGGAAAAATTATCAACTCTCGGTGCAGTAAATGGGTGATGTGAGGGGGTCAAACTACCGTCCATAGTCTCCTCAAACATTGGAAAATCAACTACCCATAGAGGCTTCCACTGTCCTGCAAGCAGATCACGATCTTTTCCGATCTGATCACGCAAGGCCCCCAAACTCTCGTTAACAATACGAATTTTATCAGCGCCAAAAAACACGAGATCTCCAGTCTCTGCACCTACACGCTTAAGCACGTCTTCTACCACATCAGATGGCAAAAACTTTAGTATTGGAGACTGAAGACCATCTTTCCCAGCAGCCCTATCGTTGACCTTTATATAAGCCAAACCCTTTGCACCATAACGCCCTACCAGCGCCGTATAATCATCAATCTCCTTGCGGCTTAAAGAACCGCCGTCAGGTATTTTAAGAGCTGCGATCCTGCTATTAGGGTTAGTTGCGGGTCCTGCGAACACTTTAAATTCTACCCCCATAAAAAGATCACTGACCTCATTCAATACAAGGGGATTACGAAGATCTGGCGCATCGCTACCATAAAGATCCATTGCTTCGGCATATGTTAAACGTGGCAAAGGATCGGGAAGGTCCACATCAAGTACAGTTTTGAAGGTTTGTCGAATCAAAGACTCCATAAGTAGCATAATGGAATCTTCATCCATAAAAGCTGTTTCGATATCAACTTGGGTGAACTCTGGTTGACGATCCGCCCTTAGGTCCTCATCTCGGAAACACTTAACAATCTGATAATAACGATCAAACCCTGACATCATGAGTAACTGTTTCATCAGCTGTGGCGATTGAGGTAAAGCAAAAAACTGTCCGGGGTGTGTTCTGCTTGGAACAAGATAATCCCTAGCACCTTCTGGGGTAGTCTTTGCTAGTAGTGGTGTTTCAATTTCAAAAAAACCACTCTCATCTAAAAAATTTCTAATTGTCTTTGTTATAGCGTGGCGTAATCGCAAGTTCCTCTGCATAACTTCACCACGAAGATCAAGATATCTATAACGAAGTCTTGTTTCTTCGCTTGCTTTTTCTTCGTGATGGAAGGGTGGGGTCTTTGATTGGTTAAGAACCGTAAGTTCTTTTGCTACTAACTCAAACTCACCCGTAGGTAATTCAGGGTTTATAGTTCCCTCTGGCCGCACTCTCAAAACTCCCTGCACTGCTATTACATACTCACCACGTAGACGTTCGGCTTGAGCGAACATTTCAGGATCATCGGGATCAAAAACCACTTGGAGGAGTCCTTCCCTATCCCTTAAATCCACAAATATCACGCCCCCATGATCTCTTCTACGATGCAACCAGCCGGCTACAGCTAGCTCTTTACCGATAAGGGAGCGGTCTATCTGATCAGAATAATGACTACGCATTCGGATAACCCTTTGATAGAGAGGTGTCCTTGGAAGATGGCCGGATGTTACGGCGAACCTTTAGTCGCTGCAACCTCATTGGAAGGGTGTAATGGGTGCCAGGGGGCAATAACAACACCAAGAGAGATTACCATCTTCAAAGCATCCTCCACCGTCATATCCAACTCGATCACGTCTTTATGGGGAACAAATATCATGACACCGGACGTTGGATTAGGGGTTGTTGGCACAAAAACCGTAACAATTTTCTCTCCAGTTCGAGACTCAGGCTCCGGAGGATTCTCAGAAGTCTGAAAACAAAGGCTATAAAGACCTACTCGAGGATACTCAATCAACAAAACCTTCTTAAATGACGTATTAGAATCACTAAATACTAGTTCAGAGAAGCTTTTTACTGCGCCATAAACTGTACGCACAATAGGAATTCGACCAAGCAGTATTTCAAAATTAGCTACAAGACGCCGACCTAAAAAATTTGCAACCAGCATGCCGGTAATAACAAGTACAGTCAGAGCAAGAATTACCCCGAGACCTGGAATACGAAACCCTAACAACTCCTCGGGACGATAAGACGGAGGAATCAATAATAAAACTCGATCCATGAGTTCTATAATAAAAGTAAATACTACGATAGTTGCACCTACAGGCAACCACACCAGTAATCCAGCTACGATGTAGCGTCTAATTCTAACCATCATTTATCCCTCTAGTCTGCCTATGCAGCAGTAGACCCCGAACCTTGTTTCTTAGTACTTGATTCTGAACCTGAATTTGAATTGGCTTTCTTCGATGGTTTGTTATCAGCAGATTTACCCTCATTGTTTGATTTTTTACTCCCTTTATCTTCTTTAGAATCACTAGACTTTTCTACAAGATTACGTTTAGTTTCTTTTTCAGACTTAAAATCAGTCTCGTACCAACCATCCCCTTTCAAGCGAAAAGATGGTGCTGAAATCAACCTACGAAGGGTAGACTTCTCACAGCTTGGGCAGTCAAGTAGTGGGTTATCACTGAGTTTTTGTAATGCATCCAACTCATGGGAGCAGGATTCACATCGGTATTCATATATTGGCATAAAAAGATTCTTAAAAAACGTTGTAGCTAGTTTTAGGGGCAAAAGAAAAACATTTTAAACCCTAACTATGCAACTAATGAAAAAATAAGTTTTTAGGCAATCTCTAACCCTTACCCTTAAAAAAACTCAGCCCTTGCGTATCAGTTTTAACATTAATCATATCTCCCGGGACGAAATCACCTTTTAGAATCCTAAGAGCCAAAGGGTTTTCCAATTGTTGTTGGATTGCCCTCTTCAACGGCCGGGCTCCGTATACTGGGTCATACCCAGCTTGCGCTAACTGCTCTCGTGCTGTTTCTTCCAAATTTAACGTTATCTCTCGTTCACCAAGTCGCTGATGTAAATATCCAAGCTGGATATCAACAATCAAACGCAGATGATCTTGATCAAGAGGATGAAAAACTACTAGGTCATCTATACGGTTTATAAACTCAGGTCGAAACTCTTGGCCAACCACTTCCATAACCGCAGCCTTCATTTCCGCATACTTTCCCTTACTAGTCAGTTCCTGGATTCGTTCACTCCCCAAATTGGAAGTCATCACTACCACCGTATTGCGAAAATCAACGGTATTTCCATGACTATCGGTCAGTCGCCCATCATCTAAAACTTGTAACAATATATTAAATACATCTGGGTGTGCCTTCTCGATTTCATCTAACAAAATCACCGAGTATGGTCGCCGCCTAACCGCTTCCGTAAGATAACCGCCTTCTTCATAACCCACATAACCTGGTGGCGCACCAATAAGCTTGGATACTGAGTGCTTTTCCATAAACTCAGACATATCTATCCGTGTCATCATATCTTCAGAATCGAATAGAAATGCAGCTAGCGCTTTAGTAAGTTCGGTCTTGCCTACCCCAGTTGGCCCAAGGAATAAGAATGAGCCATTAGGTCTATTTGGGTCTGACAAACCAGCACGTGCCCGCCGAATCGCATTAGAGACGGCCTCAAGCGCCTCCCTCTGGCCTACCACTCTTTGCTCTAAAAATGATTCCATTTGCAAAAGTTTTTCCTGCTCTCCCTCGAGCATTTTCATAACCGGTATACCAGTCCATTTTGATACCACTTCGGCAACCTCTTCTTCGGTCACTCGGTGACGAACAAGTTGATAGGATTCGCGTTCTTCAGCAAGCGCTGTCTCTAATTGCTTCTCTAACTCTGGTAACCTCCCATATTGCAATTCAGACATATGAGCCAAATCATTAGCGCGCCTTGCCTTTTCAAGATCCGTCTTAGCAAACTCAAGTTCCTCCTTTATCTGTGTTGCCCCCTGCATTGCAGCTTTCTCAGCAGTCCAGATCTCATCAAGATCAGCATATTCTCCTTCGAGTTTATCAACCTCAGAGTCGAGATCCTTTAGGCGTTTTTTCGATGCCCCATCAGACTCCTTTTTTAAAGCTTCACGCTCTATTTTTAGCTGTATTAATCTACGATCAAGTCGGTCCATTTCTTCAGGCTTCGAATCAATCTCCATTCGGATTCTTGATGCTGCTTCATCCACCAGATCAATAGCCTTATCTGGCAGTTGTCTATCAGATATATAGCGATGTGACAAAGTAGCGGAAGCTACTATTGCAGGATCAGTGATTTCGACACCATGATGCACTTCATAACGTTCCTTTAGACCACGAAGAATGGCTATAGAGTCTTCAACGGTGGGTTCATTGACTAGCACTTTCTGGAATCGTCGTTCTAGCGCGGCATCTTTTTCAACGTGTTTACGATACTCATCTAACGTAGTTGCACCTACACAATGAAGCTCACCACGTGCTAACGCAGGTTTTAACATGTTGCCTGCATCCATCGCACCCTCAGCTTTGCCAGCACCAACCATAGTGTGCAGCTCATCTACAAACAAAATGATCTGTCCCTCCTGCTTAGCCAGATCATTAAGCATTGCTTTTAAACGCTCCTCAAACTCCCCTCGAAATTTAGTCCCAGCAATCAAGGACCCAAGATCTAGGGCTAGAATTCTTTTTGACTTCATCCCTTCTGGGACTTCCCCATTTACAATACGCTGGGCAAGCCCTTCGATGATTGCAGTCTTTCCAACACCAGGTTCACCAATGAGTACTGGGTTGTTTTTAGTACGGCGTTGCAAGACTTGAATCGTTCTACGAATCTCATCATCACGACCAATAACGGGGTCAAGCTTCCCTTGCTCAGCATGTGCAGTCAGATCAATGGAATATCTTTCCAAAGCTTGACGGGCATCTTCGGCATTCTGATCATCCACCTGTGCGCCACCTCTTACTTCCTCTATCGCTTTTTCGAGCGACTCTTTATGAGCACCAGATTTTTTAAGTATACGGCCGAGGTCTCCACGGTCCTGGTATCCAGCTAATATAAAAAGCTCACTCGATATATACTTATCCCCACGATCCTGAGCAAGCTTGTCAGCTATATTAAGTATCTTTGTTAGATTACTTGATAAGTGAATTTCTCCTGTCGCATCGCCTTCCACAATAGGTATACGATCAATGACTTCGCCTAATCCATCTCGAAGCTGATTGATGTTTACACCTGCTTTGAGCAGAAGACTTTGAGTAATACTTATATCCTGCTCAAGCAACGCACTCATAAGGTGTGCCGGTTCTATAAACTGGTGATCCCGACCCACCGCAAAAGACTGAGCGTCAGCTAAGGCAAGCTGAAATTTACTTGTTAGCTTATCCATGCGCATTTTTACGCATCCTAATCAAACTATATTGTTTATTTTAATGGGGCTTTCAGGCCAGGATATCAACCATCAGATTTGGACGAAGCTAACCAGATCAGAGTAGCCATACGCCCACAGGGGTTTGTTCTACGGTATGAAAAAAACCGATCGGACTCTGTATAGGTGCAAAAATCACCACCATATATTGCCTTTAGACCCGCATCTTGCAAACTCCGCTTTGCAAGTCCATAAAGATCGGCCTGCCAACGCCCTGATTTGTTTTCAGCAAAGCAAACTGCGGCATCAGGATCAGAATTTACAAATGCTTCTCTTACTTCATTTCCAACCTCATATGCTGCCTGACTAATAGCTGGACCTAACCAAGCCATTAGGGTTTTTGGATCAACTCCCATGCTGGCAATTACTGCAGGTAAAATCCCAGAAGCAAGCCCTCTCCAACCAGCATGGGCAATACCAACCCGAGATCCCGCAGTGTCACAAAAAAGCACCGGCAAACAATCCGCTGTCATCACAACACATACTCTGTCTGATTTAGAGCTCACAGCACCGTCTGCCGTAGGCAATAACCTAGTTTCCTTTTGTCTTTGACTATAGTAACTGTCTAGGTTGACTACAGATGTTCTGTGAACCTGATTAAGCCAAAACGGCTGATCAGTAAAATCTAATGCTTTGATCAATGAGGCTCGATTACTTGCCACTGCATTAGGCTTATCCCCTACATGGTTGCCAACATTAAAACTACTAAAACTCCCTTCACTCCAACCATAATTGCGCCCAGTACTAACAGCTCGGACCTGAACAGGAGCAGGCCAATCTGGGATTATCAAAATAGGCTCGGTGGTTTGCATCACAGTCTACTAGCTTCAGAGGCATCAAAATCAGCCCTAAGTCCATGCAACAGTTTATTTATATCCTTTGGTATAGGACATTCAAAGGTAAGCTTCTCAGACGAAAACGGGTGTTTAAAAGACAAACGACATGCATGTAGAGCCTGACGAGGAAATTGTTGAAGTTGAGTCTTTAGGCGTTGATCAGGAGCTGCCGGAAGCAATGGACGTCCGCCGTACAATGGATCTCCAACAAGCGGTGCCCTTATATGAGCAAAGTGAACTCTTATTTGGTGAGTACGACCAGTTTTAAGCTGAATGCGAACATGCGTATGAGCACGGAAACGTTCTAGCAAACGGTACTTTGTCAGTGCTGGCCGAGCACCTTGAACTACCGCCATCCGCAGCCGATCCTTGGGATGGCGGCCAATAGGTTCATCAATTTCTCCGCCACCTGTCAGTACTCGCTGACAAACACCCTCATATATGCGCTCAATATGTCGTTGCTCAAGCTCTTTAACTAACGTTTTATGAGAATCTAATGTCCTAGCCACCACAAGAAGTCCACTTGTCTCTTTATCTAGTCGATGAACAATACCTGCTCGAGGAATAGCGGCTAAATTTGGGTCCCAGTGAAGCAGGGCATTTTGCATGGTCCCAGAAGGGTTTCCGGCACCTGGATGGACGACGAGACCGGCAGGTTTGTTAACCACAAGACATGCTGCATCCTCATATACAACATCTAATCCTATATTTTCAGGTTGAACTGGAATTACAGGCTCAAGGTGCACATCTAAATTAATCTCATCACCCTCACTTACGCGAGTCTTAGGATCAGCCTGACAGCCGGATAGGGTAAGATAGCCCTCCTGAATCCAAATCTTCAGGCGGCTACGGGAGAAATCTGATAACAGTTCTGCTGCTACCTGATCTAACCTCCGGCCTGCCTGTTCAATAGAAACTATGGCCCGATGCCTAATATGATCCAAACCAACACCTCGGTTGTTTACAAACTTTTACTTACAATTGCTTTATATACCGGTAACTAGGCGGTAAATCATAACTATTAGCTAAAAATCACTCAAAAAATAGCTAAAACTTTACTAAGGGGGTTTGTTGAGCGGCTAACTTAGGGTACCTTGAGGTTAGCAGCAACTATAAATTTAACAGAGACCCGTTTAAAAAAATGACTCGACTAGCTCGGTTTTTTCATCTCGCTGTTATGACTACCGTAAGCACTTTGGTGCTTACAGGCTGCATCGGTGATCGTCGTCTGGAAATTATGCAGAATGCGGGTCCGGAGGAACTGTATCAAGAAGGCGCTCGAGAAATGGCTGAGAGTAATTTCGGAGCTGCGTTAACCTATTTCGAGGTACTTGAAGCGCGATTTCCTTTCAGTACCTATTCACGCCAAGCTCAATTAGACATGATTTATGGCTATTTCAGTGGAGGCCAAACAGAGCAAGCCATAGATGCTGCTGATGAATTTGAAACTGAAAATCCATCACATCCCCGTGTGGATTACAGCCTTTATATGAAGGGTCTAGTTTATTTTGATAAGGAACCAAATTTTCTTGAGCGATTCTTTCGAATTAACATGTCAGAACGCCCTCCAAAAGACACACTCCAGGCATTTAATACATTTCAGGATCTGCTTCAACGCTTCCCAGAAAGTCCTTATGCACCAGATAGCCGAGAACGTATGATTTTCCTTCGAAATCGGCTCGCAGCATATGAGAATTATGTGGCTGATTACTATATTGAACGCGGAGCATACATAGCCGCCATTAATCGCGCTAAGTATGCCGTAGAACACTACCCAGGGGCCCCCGCAATTGAAGAATCCTTAATTACCCTATCTCAAGCTTATTCCATGATAGGGATGCCCGATCTTGCATCCGATGCCCAACGAGTCCTAGAAATAAACTTTGATATAGAGCCTGCACCACAGCCTGATAATCAGGTCGAAATTATAGAGCTAGAACCACCACCAGCAAACTAGCTATTTCTCTAAGAGAACCCCACATAATAAACATAAGTGATTGTAATCAGAATAGAGTCAATAACCTGAAGTGATTGGATATCTCCAATCCTTTCCAAAAGCTCGGTGACTAACCCTCACGCCTGGAGGCGCTTGTCTCCGCTTGTACTCATTTCGTTTTACCATATCTAAAATTTGATAAACCGTTTCTCGATCAAAACCAAGTTCTGCTATCTGATCTACTGAAAGATCGCGCTCAATAAAAGCCTCTAAAATGGGATCAAGAATTTCATAAGGCGGAAGAGAATCAGTATCTTTCTGGTTAGGCCGCAACTCAGCGGTGGGTTCTCTGGTTATGACTCTGTCTGGAATTGCTTTAGATACTTTATTTCTGTAACAAGCAAGTTCATATACTAGCGTCTTACTACAATCCTTTAATGGGGCAAAACCACCCGCCATATCACCATATAATGTGGCATAACCTACGGCCATCTCACTTTTGTTACCTGTTGTAAGCAGCATTTTTCCAAGCTTATTCGACATTGCCATGAGAAGAATCCCTCGACAACGTGCTTGGATATTCTCTTCCGTAGCATCTATACCTAGACCATCAAAAACATCATCTAGAGCATCTACTATCGAGTCAAAAATTGGGCTAATTGGCAAGGTATCAATTTGTACGCTTAAATAATTGGCCTGTGTTTTAGCGTCCTCTCTACTCATTTGAGATGTATATTCTGATGGCATCATGACAGCATGGACAGAATCAGCTCCTAATGCATCCACTGCCACACACAGGGTGAGAGCAGAATCTATTCCGCCAGATAGTCCGAGAATCACCCCTTCGAAACCATTTTTCTTAACATAATCTCTAGTACCCATCACAAGCGCCTCATAGACACTCTCAACATGCGAAAGTTCTGGTGTTATATCAGCAGCCAAAATCTTTGCTTGTTCAGGCCCATTACGTGGCTCTGCCTCTATATAGTACAAACCTTCCGTAAATGCGGCTGCCCGAAATACTACAGTTCCATATTCATTTATTGCCATGGAACCACCATCAAAAACCAGCTCGTCTTGACCTCCAACCATATTGATATATAACAGGGGACGCTGGAGCTCTTTTGCCCGCTTAAGCAAAATTTCTTCTCGGACACCCTGTTTCTGACGATGGAATGGAGACCCATTTAAAATTAAAATTATTTCGGCTCCAGCATCTACAGCTGCACTGCATGGTTCAGGCAACCAAGCATCTTCACAAA
>DJLG01000031.1:4586-22920 GCA_002434915.1 Proteobacteria bacterium UBA6522 | reverse complement strand
ACTTAAAGAGGCTAATATTCCTCTATTTAGAGAATTCCAACATTTTTCTAACAGCGCCTAGAGCTCTAGATGCAATTGTCATATCAAGCTGTATCTCAAACTTCAATTCTTGCAGCGAAGCTAAAATATTTGGCAGCGTAATTCGCTTCATATGAGGACAGAGGTTGCAGGGACGAATGAAGTGAACATCTGGAAACTCAACCGCAACGTTATCGCTCATAGAACACTCAGTGATCATAACTACCTTGCCTGGGCGCTCCCGATCTACATACTTAATCATGCCAGCAGTAGAACCGACAAAATCGGCTTCATCAAGGACCTCAGGTGGGCATTCTGGGTGTGCAATAATCTGAATATCCGGTGTAGTAATCCTATAGTTATGAAGCTCCTTTGCTGTAAATCGCTCATGCACTTCGCATGTACCATTCCACAAAATTACCTCCACATCTGTCTTGCTAGCCACATACTTACCGAGATAATTATCAGGAAGAAAAATCACTCGATCAGTGTTTAATGCCTCCACAATCTGAACTGCATTTGAGGATGTACAGCACACATCAGATTCTGCTTTAACATCAGCACTAGTATTTACATAGGTGACTACTGGAACTCCAGGATAGCGTTCCTTGAGCAAACGAACGTCTCTTCCAGTAATGGAATCTGCTAGAGAACAGCCCGCCCTTAGATCAGGGACAAGCACCTTCTTTTCTGGATTCAAAATCTTTGCTGTTTCTGCCATAAACTCTACGCCACAAAGAATAATCACATCAGCATCGGTCTCACTTGCTTTCTGCGCCAGACCCAATGAATCACCCGTGTAATCAGCTACACCATGATAAATCTCAGGGGTTTGGTAATTGTGGGCTAGTAGAATGGCATTTTGCTCAGTCTTGAGCTCATTAATCAAGGCTATATATGGCGCATGGATCGGCCACTCTACATCCGGAATGATGGTGCTGACACGATCGTAAATATGCTTTGTCGCCTCAGCAACTTGAGGAGTATAAGGAAGAATTTGTTCCATACTTTTGTTTTTATACTCATATTGAGCATAATAAGGCTCTAAAGTATAGCATGCAGATGAAGCTCAACTATTAAGTGTTTTTAATTATTCGATCAACTGCTGACCAGCTCTTTCTGGATCAACACCTATCCACTCATGCATAACCTGCATTCGAGTCCGTCTACCTTCTGCATCAATCAAATAACGAATTCGCCTTCCTTCCTCATCGAGAATTCCTAGCGACTGCTGAAATAAACCTGGAGGTGGCCTACCCGGGGCAACGGTAGCTTCCAATATATAAAGCCGGCTATCATGAAGATGAATACCAATAAAGCTTCGGGATTGATCCGGGTTAGTAATTTGAAGTTGCTGCCCCTCTATCTTGTCAATATCTGCCCAAGCATCATAAGTAATTTCTCCGCCCCGTAAGCGAAATAATTGGGCAGCATGAGAAACCGATGCACGCACATCCGTAACCCATACGCTATTACTACTATTTGCTTCTGTCCGGTCGGTTCGTTCTGAATGAATTTTCCTAGACTCTCGATAGTCAACTACAGTCACGGAATAGAGGCCCGAATCAGATTCAACAGAATACACGCGCGCAGGAAATATGGCTTCAAATGCAGATTCGTGAGTTATCTCCCGTACCTCGGGTTCGCCCGGGAAATTTACAATAAACAAATCAGTTTTATTAATGTACTCAAGCCAGTTCTGGGCCTGCGCATTAGAAATACTGCAAAACAAACAAGCTATAGACAAAAACAATAAATTAACATTTTTCATATTTTAAAAACTAGTTTTACAAAGGTAGTTACTAATCCCATTCCTTCTCGACTCCACCCTCTGGAGTAACAAAACCAAGCAAACAGCCAGAAGAACGATCCTTTAACTGATGGCACCTAACAGTAATTGTATCTCCAATCTTAACGTCATCCCGCTGCCATCCATCCCGCAGAAGCTCTGTTGGGCTCGGGCCTTCAAGAGCCCAAACAGTAGATTGTCCATCAGAACCCAGCACTTCTATATAAATCCATGTATGTGGGTTTATCCAGTGAAACTCAGTGACCATACCTTGAAGGTGTGTATATTCTGTTGTGGCGTAATTACTATGGGAATGATGCGCCAAAATGGGTGTTCCACAAATAAAACCTGATACAAAAAACATTATTACCCGACTATCAATGAAACTCATACGTCTAATCCAATTTGTATAACATTGAGATATTCTAACCTTTCAGAAAGATCATTGTGACTTATGTCGGCCATGTAACGATGCCATCCCTGGTGCACGCCGCTCACGTAAAACAGCTTTTCTAAACCGAAACAGCTCAGCTGGTCTTCCTCGAGTATTTTGATTATTCATTCCAGTACCTTCAACCAAACCACTATGTTCAATCTGTCTTCTGAAGTTCTGCTTATGTAACTGCAATCCTGTAAGCGCCTCGGCAACCTGTTGAAGCTGCAAAAGAGTGAAGGTTTCTGGAATAAGCTCGAAAACTACAGGCCGATACCTAAGCTTTCCCCTAACACGGCTAAGCCCAGTCGCCAAAATTCGTCGGTGATCAAACGCCATTGGTTTACCCAACCGTTCACAAATCTGGTTTTCAATTGGTTTTCCAATATCAATCCAAAACTCAGGAATCATTTGTGCCTCATACAGCAGCTCATAGCGCTCGAGAACTTTATATGCATCCCAACCAACGTTGCCTAGACCAAAACAAATTTCAACTCTTTCCCGAAGCTCACGATTACCTTGAGCCCAATTGAATAGAGCCACCTCAACTTCCTCAATCACCTCTGGTCGACCAGAGCGCCAATCTTCCCATGGGAAGTAATCAAAACAATTAGCCCAACTGGAATTTTCTGAAACATCAAAATGTTGCTCTTGGGCAAGCGTCAGATAACCAATCGAGACTACCCTATTCCCACCTAAACGCTCACGAGGATCCCTTCCTTTATCAGCAAATGTATAAAGCTGTTCAACATAACCAAGCTCTTTATCTGTTTGCTCAAAGACAGATCTCCTCATACATAGTTCCAGTGTGCGGTCTTGATTTACATCAAAAGAACCAAAGGGCAGTGCATGTAGAGGTTCTGTAGAGCTAATCATATCAACACCCTGAGTTCTCACCGTAAGCACCCTAGGTTGATCATTAGTCACAGCTAAAACAACAGCATTTAAGCCAAGAGCGAGATTAGAATTTTTCATATTCCTTGACTTAATTTATCGAAAAATAAGGTCTATACCATGTTTTCTGTGAAACTTTAAAAAGTTGAGCATCGGTACTCTGGACCTCAACACCCAAGATTCTAAACATTAAAAGCACTGCAACTAGCATGTAGCTGATGCGCATAAAAAATGCGGTTGCAGTGCTGACTTTTATGTCACATATCATGGACATTAAATCAATCTGGGATAGGTATTTCTTCAACTTTATTTGGGACATCATAGCCCCGCTGAACAGCGGGCCTGTTTGCAATTTTTTTGTACCAACGCATTAAATTAGGATAGTCCTGCAGTTCCATACGTTGCCGAGGGTAACGCGCGATCCATGGCCAAGTTGCAATATCGGCAATAGAGTAATCACCAGCCAAATATTCCTCATCACCTAAGCGTTTATTTAGCACACCATAAATTCTGGCAGTCTCCTTTAAATAACGCTCTTCTGCATATGGCGACTTACCTTCATTATAGAAAACAAAATGATGTGTCTGTCCTAACATTGGCCCTACACCGCCCATTTGCATCATCAACCATTCAAGAACCTTGTATTTGCCATGTCCGGAGCTAGGAATCAACTGCCCAGTTTTTTCTGCCAGATAGATCAAGATTGCTCCTGACTCCATAAGGCTCACACCCTCATCGTGATCAACTATCGCAGGAATCTTATTATTTGGGCTTATCTTAAGAAAACTAGGTTCAAACTGTTCATCTTTAATAATATTTACACCAATAGCTTTATAGGGCAGAGATAGCTCTTCCAACATTATGGAGATCTTTCTCCCATTTGGGGTTGTCCAGGTATACAAATCAATCATATGTGTCCTTTCTAAATCAGTCCGTTGCACTTTTAGGTTCGTATTCTGCCATGGTTTTTATATTGTCATGGGGTGCTTTATGCTTTCACCAGAATAGATATATAAAACTTCGAGGCTAGAAGTAATGGTTCTTTATACTCAAGATGCGTACTGTATCTGAAAATATCTTGTTAAATTTCATAAGGTCGATTAAATGATTTCAAACGAACAGAGAATCATGGCTTTGCGTCAACATCTAGGGAACATCTCACTCCTAACCGGTAAGGATATTGGCGAGAAGTATAGCGTCGACTTCACAGGCGAAAATCGCCAAATACCCCTTGCAGTTGTTAGGCCTAAGTCAACAAAAGAAGTTTCTTTAGTATTAAAAGCCTGCTCAGCGCTTGCCCAAAGGGTTGTCATACAAGGCGGTCTAACTGGCCTTGCAGGTGGGGCTACACCCAAACAAGATGAAATTGCTATTTCACTTGAAAGACTTTCCGGCATTGAAGAAGTTGATGTCGATTCAATGACACTAACTGCTATGGCTGGTACACCTTTACAAACTGTTCAAGAGGCAGCAGCAAATGCTGGTCTACTGCTGCCCTTAGACTATGGCGCTCGTGGCTCATGTCATATAGGAGGTGCTATTGCAACTAATGCAGGGGGCAATCAAGTAATACGTTTTGGAATGACACGCAATCTAGTCCTAGGCTTAGAGGCTGTGCTTGCAGATGGGACTATTATTAGCTCAATGAATAAAATGCTAAAAAATAATTCTGGATACGACCTTAAGCATCTTTTTATAGGCACTGAAGGAACACTAGGCGTCGTGACCCGGGCAGTACTAAGATTATTTCCACCACTCCCAAGTAGATGCACCTCTCTTTGCGCGGTGGAAACCTTTTCCCAGTCCGTTGCACTACTTCGAGAGATGCAAATAAACCTTGGCACCTCTATGAGTGCTTATGAAGTTATGTGGGCACCCTATTTTGAACGTGTTGTCGGTCATATAGATAATTTACAATCTCCATTTGATAAAAACTTTCCTCTATATGTTCTTATAGAAACTGAAGGTACAGATCAGAATTCCGATACACGTCGTTTTGAAAACACTCTCGAGCACGCCCTAGACTCCAACATTATTCATGATGCAGTCATCGCACAATCAGAAAAGGATCGACAAGATTTTTGGGGGATTAGGGATGGAGTAGGGGAAATAACGAAAGCATTAATGCCCTATGCAAGCCTCGACGTTAGCATGGACATTGCCAATATGCCTAAGTTCTTAGAAGAATTTGATAACAAGTTAAAACAATTATTTTCAAATGCCATGAATTTAGTCTTTGGTCATCTTGGCGACAATAATTTGCATTTATTTGTCACTACGCACTGCCAAGAAGATATTGATGCAATATATGATCTTGGCTATGACCTTACCGGGAAGTATGGGGGAGCTATCTCTGCCGAACATGGCGTTGGGGCATTAAAAAGAAAATATCTACACCACTCGCGAACCCATGAAGAGATTGACTTGATGAGTCGAATGAAAAAAGTACTAGACCCTAAAGAAATATTAAATATAGGTCGAGTAATTCCCGACTAAACTGTAAGGGGTTGGTTTTCTAAAATCATCAATCCCGTAGCAGTATTAGAAGCTGGCACATGATAATGCTGATAAATTTCAACTGCGTTCTCATCAAGCGCTCCACGCATAACCAACCACATAACCATCTCAATTCCTTCAGCACCAGCTTCCCGAACATACTCTATGTGCGGCAACTCTATCAGGCGTTGCGGGTTTCGCGTGAGGTCAGCAAGAAAGTTTTTATCAAATTCTGAGTTTATTAAACCAGCGCGCTCGCCATGAAGCTGGTGAGACATTCCTCCCGTACCAAATACTACAACCTTCAGATCTTTATCATAAGTTTTTACAGACTTACGTATTGCACGTCCAAGATCAAAGCAGCGCTTGCCTGTAGGGGGCGGATATTGAACTACATTAACCGATAGGGGGATAACAGGGCATGGCCAGTTTTTTTGCTCACCACAAGCTATTGATAACGGCACTGTGAGGCCATGATCAACCGTCATCTCATTAACAATCGTCATATCAAACTCATTCAATATAAGCGACTCCGCCAAATGCCATGCAAGCCCCGGATGACCATGTACTGCAGGTACAGGTCTTGGCCCCCACCCTTCGTCAGCAGGCAGAAACTTCTCCGCTACACCGATTGCAAAAGTTGGGATAACCTCCAAGGAGAAGGCACTACCATGATCGTTATAGACCATAATAATCACATCAGGGTTAAGATCTGCCAACCATTTTCTTGCCGGTTCATAACCATCAAAAAGTGGTTTCCAATAGGATTCTTTGGTTTTACCGAGATCCATCGCTGCGCCAATAGCTGGAACATGAGAGGTGGCTAGACCAGCGACAACCCTGGCCATTAGTCAGTCTCCCTTTTGCTACGATTACCTTCGACAGGACGACCTCCGGCCATCATCATTGAACGATATTCTTCTTCGGGCACGCCAGACATTGCAGCAGCAACAAATTGAAATGACCGCCCATCGGTAGCAGCAATTTTTGAAGTGTAATAAATATTACCGCCGGCCTTTATCATCCCTAGCCAATCTCTCTCTAGCACAGACCGACGTTGCGACTCAGTAAGTGGCCACTTATCCATATAACTAGCTTCATCAGACCGGAAGGCCTGCCTATTTTTAGGTTTAACTAACGACATACAGAACATGTTGAATTGATAACCATCATGACAACGATCTTTGTCAAACAAGTAGGTTCCGGGGATATCTTCAAATTCACTCATACGACTCTCTTAAGATTACCGTAATTAATTACCACAATTTTTTTCAAGGCGGTCCAGGGTTTCCATGGCTGGCAAACACTGGGCAATACTCGCATTTGGTTCACGGTTTTCTTCTATAGCCGATAAAAACTCGCGATCCTGAAGTTCAATGCCATCCATAGAAACATCCACTCCTGAAACATCTATACGTTTTTCATTACCATCAAAAAGATCATCATAACGAGCTATATAGGTTCCGTTATCGCAAATATATCTAAAAAATGTACCAAGAGGTCCATCGTTATTAAATGATAATGAAAGAGTACAAATGGCCCCAGACGCTACTTTCATTCCAATATTCATGTCCATAGCAATACCAAGTTCTGGATGTTTTGGCCCTTGAAGTGCAAACACCTCCGAAGCCACTTCTCCAGTCTGATATTGAAATAAATCAACCGTATGGCACGCATGGTGCCAGAGAAGATGATCAGTCCAACTTCTTGGCTGACCTGCAGCATTCATATTTGTTCGGCGAAAAAAATATGTCTGTACATCCATTTGTTGGATCTTTAGCTCGCCAGACTCGAACCTTTTATGAAGCCATTGATGGCTTGGATTAAACCGTCTGGTATGACCAGCCATCGCAATCAAACCCGTCTCCTGTTGGACACGCAATAGCTTCTGAGAGTCTGCAAGGTTCTCAGCCATTGGAATCTCAACCTCTACATGCTTGCCTGCACGCATACATTGCTCAGCTTGGTTAGCATGCATTTGGGTTGGGGATGCTAGGATTGCGGCTTGGACACCAGGCTGTTCCAAGCTTTCGGATAGATTAGTAGTCCAATGCGGAATACCAAACTTTTTAGCAACAGCTTCTGTGGTTTCAGGTGATCCACCAGCAAGAGATACCACCTCAACTCCGTCTATACGTGATAATCCGGCAAGGTGCTTTTGTCCAAATGCCCCCTGCCCTGCTACACAAACCTTCATTCTTGCAACTCCTCCATTTTATAGCTTGAAGTCTAAAAAGCTTTATATGGAAAATAACGTTCTACAAAAGCTCATGAAAACTATTATTTTGTAGGATGCGCAAATTGTACCGTTCCCATATACTTCGATCACCTGTACGCGCCCGTAGTTCAGCTGGATAGAACGCCGGCCTACGAAGCCGGAAGTCGGGAGTTCGAATCTCTCCGGGCGCGCCATCTTATCCCTGGCTTACAACTCAGGTGTAGTCATTTATTTGATTAGAACAGGTTCTTTCTCAGAAAAGACATAGATGCTCATAATCTTTAAGATAATCATCAATAAAAGCTTGATAGTGACCGATAACCTGTCTGGTGATACTTCCACCTCCGTCAGGATATCTTAAAACGTCACCACTAGGTAAACGTAGACTTGATACGGGCATAATTTCACGAGTTGAACTAGTCAGAAAGCATTCTGTGGTGTGCAGTAAGAGATCCGTAGTTATGTCCTTTGCGGACAACTGCAAATCATGTTTCACACACAATTTTTCTACAGCCGCTTTTGTAAGCCCCCTAAGATGACCTGCTGTTTCTGCTGGCGTAACTAATACTTTCTCATCGTGCATCACAAAAAAAATGTTGCTGGTAGATGCTTCAGTGATCAGACCCGAATCGTTTAGCATCACACAGTCATCAGCCCCCAGCATTCGTGCTTCAATAATTCCGAGAACATTGTTTAAATAATTACCACCCTTAATATTTGGGTTAAGTGAATTTATTGCATTACGCCTGGTTTCAGGAATCGCCAATCGCAATCCCACTCGCAAAAATTCTGGGTCCCACTCTGGCAACTCTTTGACAATAATAACGTAGCGAGTGGTAAGTTCCGGGCGAGGGAAAAGATCTACTGGACCTTCTCCTCGAGTAACGATATAACGGACATAAAGGTCACGATTTTGTTCGGCCGCATTTGTTGCCTGAACTGTCCTACGAATCTCGTCTATTATCTGATCTTTAGATATAGCGAGGGTTAGGTGGGCTAATTTTGCTGAACGTTGAAAACGTGCCCAGTGTTCATCATGAAAGAGTGGAATGCCCCGGTATGTCCTAAATACTTCGTATATGGAATCTCCATAAAGAAATCCTCGGTCCATAATTGGAACCCGCGCATCAGCAGCGCTAGTTATCACCCCATCAACATTAGCCATACTCTCAAAATTAATCACTAAATACCTCCTACACTAAAGCCATACAAGTTTGCTCTATTTTCGTATTATGGCCTAGACGCCAACCGGCAAATTAACTTTTATGATTTCTGTTTCAGGCTCTATGCTTTCGACATGATATGGACCTAAAGCTTTAGGGACAATCGCAGACTCTCCTTGCTGAAGAATGCCAATCTCAACATCATTGATATCGATAAATCGAGCATGACCATAAATAACATATAAAAAGTGAGGAGGCATCTTAGGCACTAAAACAGGCTTTTTTCTATTAGGCCTTAGATGCTCCACACAAAAAATATCATTATCGAGAGAACAAAAAGTACCTGGTCGATCATTTACCTTTTTAGGTATGACGATAAACTCACTGGCATCTGTTCTCTGCAAATTAAGCACTTCAAGAGCAGATGAAATATCTAGATCTCGTACAGGAAACCTAACATTATCCCAAGCTCGATAGGTTGGCCCTGGTCTCCGAATTTCAAGCGCAAGAATTTCTTTGTTTTCTGGATTGCCGAGTGCATGCGCTTCGGCTGTTACCAGCTTCCCAGTTTGGTCTAGCAAGCGTTGTGGATTAGCATTGTAAATAACCTGGCCTGACTTAACTGGAATAACATTCATCTTATCCAGGACATGCCAGTACACACTTTTTAATTCAATTAAAAGCTCTTCTACCGACAACCAAACCTCGATATTCTGAATATCAGGACCATTTATTAAATTAGAGAAAGGCGCTTCTCGGTCTGAAATCCAAGACTGTAAAACCTTCTGAAGATCTAATGAACTAATCATAGGCTCGAGTTTTTTTAATAAGGCTTCCTGCTGCAATCGGCCTTTTTGAAGCTTTGTTTCCAACTGTTTCAGGTTTATATCTTCCCGAAATCCGATACGTAGGGTAGCCCCTGGCTCAGCGTCAATAATTATGTATAACTCGGTATTACCCGTAGGGTGTCCTTGGATGGACAGTAGTTCCTTTATATCTAAGGTTTTTATTAATAGCGGAAACGCCTTACCGTAGGACTCTATAAACTCATCTCCAAGGATTTCTTCAGCTCTCACCCTTAAGAGTTCCGATAGTGGAACTTCCGAACCATCAGCAAATCTTAGTATACTTGGGTACATCTTGGATTCACCATCCTCATCCCAGGCTGAAAGCTCGAAAGACTCACCCAACCCCATACCGTTGACTACAAATTGATCTGGCAATGGGCAAAGCCCCTTAAACCTTCGAATGCTCATGCCTCCCCATGGACGCTCCACAAAATTATTTGTAGTTAGCTTGAGTAGTTTTTTAGTAACCTCAGAAACAATCTCTTTGTTTCCCCTAAGCAAATTCTCAGCATGATTTTTCTTGGCTATAACTCTCATATCTAGCTTATGAAAGACTCGCTCTTAACATCATTTCCAAATCTTTTCGCACTCTTGAGATATCAATCCCATGACATAAATCGCTGAGCTGAACAACTTCCAAACCTTCAAAGCCACAAGGGTTAATCCTTTCATATGGTGTAAGGTCCATATTCACATTTACTGCCAATCCATGATAAGTACAGTGGCGACGAACCCGTAGTCCTATAGCGGCAAGTTTTTTATCACCAACATAGACACCAGGTGCATCACGCCTTCCCTGAGCCTCAATTCCATAGACAGAAACTGTCCTGATCACCGCTGCCTCAAGCGCTTCAACAATAGAACGTATACTGGATCTTGATCTATGAAGATCTAACATAACGTAGGCAATAAGCTGTCCGGGCCCATGGTAAGTCACCTGTCCACCACGATCGATTTTAAGAATAGGTATATTAGATGCTTCTAATACATGATCCGGGTTTGAGTTAAGGCCAAGGGTATATATAGGGGGATGTTCAACTAACCAAACTTCATCTTGCGTTTTTCTATTACGCTCATCAGTGAACTTTTTCATCTCCTCCCAAACATCGGGAAGCGGCCTGAAACCAATGTTACGGAAAGTAAGCAATCTCATAAGACCAGCAAAACATCTTCACTTGCTACAAGCTCTTGGTAGAGGGCATCTATTTGATCTTTATTCTGAGCATAAACAGCAAAAGTTAGACTCAAAAACCGCCCATTTTTACTAGCCTTCTCCTTTATCTGTTCAATATCTAGATCAGCATAGTGTGCTTTTACAATTGCCTCAGCTACAGACCGAAAATCACTTTTATTATGACCCAATACTTTTACAAAAAGATCACAGGGAAAATTTAGTAAGGAGCCCTCGCTCATCAAATCTGACGAATCATTGTGCCCATAGCATAACTTGATCCTTAATCTGCACCCATAAACCCGCATCTAGAACTTCATACAGTGTAACTAAAGGTACCTCTGAGACTTGCTCTCCATCTAAAGAAATCCTTATATGCCCAATTGCACTATTTATCTGAAGTGGCGCTATCAATTCAGGTTCCATATCTATTAGAACAGACAAAGAATCATAACTACCACGAGGTATTGTGAGATAAAGATCTTCAGTAATTCCCGTGGCTACAGATCCTGGATCCCCCTTCCAGACTCGGGCAGTGGTAACGTCTTCCCCCTTTGAATAAAGCTTGTGCGTTTCGTAAAAACGAAACCCATAATTTAGAAGTGCTTGACTATCAGTGGCCCGTGCTTCTGGACTATCGGCCCCCATAACAACAGATATCAGACGCATATCTGAACGTTGGGCTGAAGTTACCAAGCAATAACCAGCGGCATTTGTATAGCCAGTTTTCAAACCATCTACCGACGAATCACGCCACAGCAACGAGTTGCGATTTGGCTGTGTGATCTCGTTATAGGTGAAATCACGCTCCGAATACCAAGAATAGTAGGAAGGAAATTCGGCAATAATCGCTCTCGTCAAATTGGCGGTATCTCGTGCGGTAGTGTAATGGTCAACATCCGGCAAACCAGTACTATTCCTAAAAGAACTTGAACTCATTCCTAGTAATTGCGCATATTGATTCATTAATCCTGCAAAGGCTTCTTCCGATCCTGCCACATGCTCGGCTAATGCAACACTTGCATCATTACCAGACTGGATAATCATGCCTCGAAACAAGTCTTCAACTGACACGTATGTGCCAACCTCTATGAACATTCGAGAACCATCCGTTCTCCAAGCTTTTTCGCTTACATAAACCTGATCATCTAAACTGATTTGACCCTGTTCCAAAGCCTTGAAAGCGGCATATGCGGTCATCAGTTTAGTGAGGCTAGCAGGTTCCAAAATTTCGTCAGGTGATGACTCAGCTATAACATGTCCAGTCAAGAAATCCATAAGCAAATAGCTTTCCGAACCAAGTTGAGGTGGTGCGGGGATTGGAACGTTCTGCGAAAACACGCTGAACGGCAAAATTAGTGCGAGGATAATCCAGATTTTAATCATTGGCGGCTCCTGATCGGCCTAGCTTCCCAGATCCGTATTGTACTTTATGCTCAATTCCCTATAACCAACAGTGCTTCACCTAAACCTGCTAATGAAAGACTATCAAATACAGTATCAATTTTTTCCGACCGATCAAAAGGCCCAATAATCACACGATGTAATCTGGAGGCTCCTCCTTGATCTGAGTCTACCAATACACGAGAAAATCCTTTTGTTTCAAGTGAAAGTGCAAGGTCCTCTGCATTTTGCTGGATAGAAAAGGCCCCTACCTGAATATAGACCTGCTCTGACATGTAAGCAGCTTGTGATGCGCCAAGAGCATCAAGGGCTCGCACCTCTACCTGTGCAGTACCGTCTTGAACCATATCTAACTGTAAGGCCGCAGTATAAGAAAGATCTATTATACGATCATGTAAAAATGGTCCACGATCATTTACTCGAACAACCACACGTAGATTATTTGAAAGGTTTGTAACCTCTACCCAAGTGGGTATTGGGAGAGTTGTATGAGCTGCTGTCATAGCATACATATCATATGTCTCACCATTAGATGTGGGAAGCCCATGGAATTTTGGGCCATACCATGAAGCTACACCTGTCTCACGATACCCAACGCTTGATGCCTGCACGTAATATCGTTGCCCTAGCACATCATAAAAAGGTGGGTTACCCCGAGCACTGGGTGCTGTATTTATAATAGCTTCACTCTGATCTGATTCATGCGCTTGTTCAAGTCGACTCGGCCCACAACCCCACATTAAACTCGCGGAGATAATAATAAAGCTAAATGTTGGATAATGTAGTGATGCCATATGGTTTTCTTGAAAGATCATTTGCTCCCCCTGGGGGATCCTTAATTTAGAGCTTGCTCATATCCGGTGCGAATAATTTCACCAAGCTGGTAGGCTGCTAAGGCATACATCACACTATGATTGTAACGAGTAATAACATGGAAATTATGATATCCCACCCAATACTCCTGACCATTTTCACCTTGCAAAGATAGAACTGTGGCCGGTGTTTCTGCTGATAACTCTGTAGAAAAAACATAGCCTGAGTCCCTTAATGAGCCAATACTTTCATCAAGACTCATACTATTAGCCACCACATCCATTAAACGGTTTTGTGAAACAGAAGCCCGGATAGCAACTTGCTCACCTGGTCGCCAACCATGCGCACTAAAATAATTAGCAACACTTGAGAGTACATCATCCCAATTATTCCAAAGGTCTCTCCGTCCGTCTGAATCACCATCTACAGCGTACGCTCTATAACTTGAAGAAATAAACTGCCCTGCTCCCATTGCGCCTGCGTATGAGCCCATTACAACATCTGGATCAATGTCCTCCTCTGTTACTAACAGAAAAAAAGACTCTAATTCTGATCTGAAAAAATCAGCTCTAGGAGGATAGGCAAAAGCTAGTGTTGCAAGTGAATCAACCACACGATAATTACCCGTACGCTGACCATAATAGGTTTCTATCCCAAGTATGGATACCAGCATTTCAGGTGCAACACCATAAAATTCGCTAGCCTTCTGAATCATGTCTGCATGATTTATCCAAAATTCAACGCCACCATTAATGCGGGCATCATTAAGAAAGATTTGGCGGTATTCATGCCAAGGCAACACCCTCTCAGCCGGACGTGATATTGCCTCTAATATTCGCTCATTAATATCTATATTAGATAAAATTCTGGTTAATTGTGGGCGATCAAAATTATGTGTTTCAACCATTTCCTCAATAAAGGTGTCTCTTTCCTGACCCACCGATTGCAGATCGAACTCCACTGCTTGGCCGTACAAGGCATTTGATAAGAAAATTAAAAAAAAGGGATACCTGAAAATGATTTTCATGAAGCCAAAAGTTTCCGGTTACCATGAATGGACGCGAGGATACCGAAACCTGCCATCAACGTCACCATCGATGTGCCCCCCGCACTAACCAAAGGTAAAGGCACTCCAACTATGGGCAATAGTCCTGAAACCATGCCTGAGTTCACGAACACATATACAAAAAAAGTTAAGCTTAGTCCGCCTGCAAGCAGTCGTGTAAACGTATCCTGGGCCTGTGATGCTATATATAAACCTCTACCAACTAGTAACAAATAAAGCCCAAGCAAAAACAACAACCCAAGCAAACCAAATTCCTCGCCCATAACAGCAAAAATAAAGTCCGTAGAACGTTCTGGTAAAAACTCCAAACGAGACTGAGTCCCGTTTAACCAGCCTTTCCCAAAAAGACCGCCAGAACCAAGAGCAATCTTTGATTGAATAATATTGTAGCCTGCTCCTAACGGATCTGATTCAGGGCTAAGAAAGGTCAAAACTCTGGCACGTTGGTATTCCAGCATATAACCCCAGAGCACTGGAATGCAGCTCAGAGCAAGCACCCCTATAATGGCAATTAATCGGATACTTAAACCCGCGAGCAAAACTGTAGCCCCGCCAGAAAACATCACCAATAAAGCTGTTCCCAAATCAGGTTGTTGTGCGATCAGAAAAGTTGGCACACAAAAAATCAACAAAAGAATAAATAATTGTATAAAGGTGGGAGGAAGTGAACGTTCATGCATGAACCATGCAACCATCATTGGCACAGAAATTTTCATAATTTCAGATGGCTGAAATCGAACGATGCCAATATCTAGCCATCGCTGGGCACCTCCACCCATCTCACCTCTGAACATTACCATCAATAAAAAAATAAGCGCCATAGAAAAAATCCAAGGGGCCCAGATTCGTAATAAGCGTGGTGATACCTGCGCTAGAATTCCAAAGACCACAAGCGCGACACCAAACCGTAAAACTTGGCGTAACACCACTGATGAGTTTTCTCCCGCTGCGCTGTAGAGAACAATAAAACCTAAGCCCGCGATAGAAAGAGTAATAAGCAAAATAGGAATATCTATTACTATGCCTTTTTTTCGTTCCGGTTCTAGGAACGCCGAAGCCCCTGCTCCTATATCAATGTTTCTCAGAGCCATTAGGATCCTCTAGAAAATAGGCGTCTAATATTTGCCGGGCCACAGGCGCAGCTGTGGCACCACCACCACCACCATTTTCCACTATCACAGCAATAGCAATTGTTGGGCTTTCTACAGGCGCATAAGCTATAAATAGACCATGGTCTCTCAAACTCTCATCGATTTCTTCTGCATCATATGTCTCGTCAGCTGCCAACGAGAAAACCTGTGCTGTCCCTGTTTTTCCAGCAACAGAATATTGGGTTCCTCTCATAGCGTTATGGCCTGACCCCTGTAACTCCTCTGTTACACCAACCATAGCTTGAGTGATTCGTTCCCAATGAGGTTCTTCCACATTACCTATAATGTCTAGCAAAACTGGGTCATGGTTCAAAATTTCCCCTGTTACAGGATCCTCAGTAGCTATAACAAGACGAGGCTTAAATCGTTGGCCACTAGTTGCTAAAACTGCGGTGGCATGAGCGAGTTGCAAAGGGGTAACAAGAGTAAACCCTTGACCAATACCTGTTATAACAGTTTCTCCTGGATACCAAGTTTGGTCTTCACGCTGTGTGAACTGCGTCCGTTTCCATTCTCGTGAAGGGATAACTCCCATATTCTCATTCATCACATCAATACCGGTGCGCTCACCAAAACCAAAACTCGTAAGAAACCCATGTATCTGATCAATCCCAAGTTTCACAGCTAGCTGGTAAAAATAAGTGTCACAGGATTGAACAATACTTTGATGAAGATCGATCGGTCCGTGCCCTTCGGGCTTCCAATCCCTATAACGGTGGGATGTTCCTGGTAAAATAAAATGACCAGGACACATTTCACGACTATCGGGATCAATCAAATCATAATGAAGAGCTGCCAGCCCTAAAAATGGTTTGACGGTAGAACCAGGCGGATAATGTCCAGTCAAAGCTCTCTGGAAAAGAGGTTTATCAGGGTCATTATTTAGCTTCTGAAAGTCAGCCTGAGTTAAACCTACCGCAAAACGATTAGGATCAAAAGTTGGCATGCTAACTAAAGCTAAAATATCTCCAGTTCCTGGTTCAATGGCAACTGCGGCACCCCTTCTGCCCTCTAAAGCTCTATGGGCTGCGAGTTGCAAACGAACATCCAAACCAAGATAAACATTTTTTCCTGGAGTTGGCCAGCGTGTCTCGAGAGTTCCTTGAGAAGGATCTGAGATTGGCGATGCGCCAACTGCAACTGGGTCTAAAAGAATTCGCCCCTGAGCATTGACTACCTGCTGACGGTAACCAACACTACCTCGCAATGTGACCTCATAACTTCTCTCGATACCGCTCTTACCAATTAAAGAGGTTGCTGCATAGTCACGACGATTTATCCGCTGCAGATCTGAGGAGCTAATGCTAGATACATAACCTACAGCATGGCTAGTTAGATCGCCAAATGGATAGCTACGTATTAGACCCTCTTGAATATCAACTCCAGAGAAGTGATGTCGTCTTACTGCAAAGCGTGCGGCTTGGGTCTCCGACAAGTTTGCCAATTTCACCTGCTCAAAACCCCGATGCGAACGGACAAGTTCTATTAAACTTTCAGAAGCCGCAGGATTAATAAGCCCTAGGTCTCCAAGACTTTGTAGCCTCGAATCTAAATCTAAAACTTGTTCAGGAGTTGCCGTTAATTCCCAGGTAGGTAGGTTTTCGGCCAGTATAATGCCATTACGGTCATAAATTAGACCCCTTGTTGGCGCTAGAGGCTGAATACGTAACCGATTTCCCTGAGAGAGCTCAGCAAACAACTCATGGTCAACCACTTGTAGCTGAAACAGCCTCCAAATAAGAACGCCAACCAAGACCAAGATAATAACCCCAGCCGTAACCAACCTAGATAAAAAAAGCTTCTGCTCTTTCCAATGATCTTTAAGTTTAACCGTAGAATTCATGATTCGATTCGCGCTTGATCATGCCGTTGTATTCGATCAAACAACTCTAGGATCAGCGGCCATAATAATGTTCCTATCAATAATGGCATCCAGCGCTCAGACAAAGGCACTGTCCTACCTGCTACCCCATCAACCCAGAATAAGATAAATTCATAAATCAGTAGCATTCCAAATACTGTCATCGTCGTTTGAGAAATTGGAGAAAACCGCAAGCGAAGATGAAACTTAAGACCAATGTAAGTGATTATTAACATCGCGAAAGCATTCTGTCCCAAAAGCGCTCCCGATAAAGTATCTACAGCTAGTCCTAAGACCATCGCAGTCATTAAACCAAAACGTTCTGGCGCGGCAAGGGTCCAGTAAATCATTACAAGAGCAGGCCAAGGCGGACGAATAGCTACGGCTAGATCCGGCATTGGAATAACAGATAATATAAGCGCTAGCACAAATGTAGATACTGGCCAGACTAATGTGTTGGCTGCATCTCTCATGGGTCAGTCTCAATAGGTTTGGATTTATCGTATTGCTTATCTTGGTCTTCTTCTGACCAAACCAACAGCACTTCAAGATCCCGATCTAGCTCAGATGCAGGTTCAACAATGACATCTGCAAATGACTGGCCCGGTCTACGTTCCACTTCCAAAACTCGGCCAACAGGGTACCCGGACGGAAATACACCTCCAAGACCGGAAGATACAAGCAAATCACCAAGCTCAATATCTGCACTATTGGTAAGATAAGGCAACCTCAGACGCCTACTATCACCAGTGCCTACAGCGATTGTTCTTAATCCGTTTCGATTCACGGAAACCGGTACAGCATGATCAGCATCACTTATTAACACAGCTTCAGAAGTAAACACTTCCACCTCAACAATCTGGCCAACAACTCCATTAGCATCCAAAAGCGCTTGACCTACATAAACTCCATCTTGAAGACCTTGATTAATCGAGAAGCGGTGCCGGTAAGGATCTAGATCTACAGCCAATATCTCTGCAACTAATACACGATCATCAATTCGAGCGCT
>DJLG01000031.1:0-4207 GCA_002434915.1 Proteobacteria bacterium UBA6522 | reverse complement strand
CGCTGTAGACGCACATCGTACCTAAGTTGTAAATCTTTTAACTCTGAATTTTCTCTAAGCAGAGTCGCTCGCTCAGCCAACGAGATGGTTGTCCATCTCCACGCTTTGAAGGGAAAATTAACGGCTATTTCTATTGGATAGACGGCTATGGAAAAAACTTGACGAACTTGCGATAAATGATCATTTCTATGATCTATAACCATAGACCCCAAACTAATAACTGCAAGCAGAAGAAACTTAAGACCCAAGGAGGGCGCTTCTCGACCTCCGCCTATTCCTCCTGGAGCTTTCATGGTCTGCACTCACTCCAAACCCACAGGCTAAAGCCCGTTAAGGTCAGTCAATAGTAAATGTTGAAGGACCGTGTTCGTCCAGCAACTCCAATATGCGCCCGCCACCGCGAGCCACACATGTAAGTGGTTCATCAGATATTACAACTGGCAACCCTGTCTCCTCCGTAAGAAGCTTGTCTAGATCAGTTAACAGAGCGCCACCGCCAGTAAGCACAATTCCACGCTCTGCTACATCTGCTCCCAACTCAGGAGGAGTCTGTTCCAATGCTGCTCTTACCGCGCTAACAATACCTTGCAATGGCTCTTGGAGGGACTCTAGAACCTCATTACTATTAAGTGTGAAGCTACGGGGCACTCCTTCTGAAAGGTTTCGGCCTTTTACTGATATCTCTTTTACCTCTTGGCCTGGGTAAGCTGAGCCAACTGTCTCTTTTATCCTCTCCGCAGTTGCCTCACCGATCAGAATGCCATAATTTCTACGGACATAACTCGTGATCGCCTCATCGAATCGATCACCTCCAATTCTTACAGATGCTGCATAAACGATCCCGTTTAAGGAGATCACAGCAACTTCTGAGGTTCCACCGCCTATATCAAGAACCATAGACCCTCGCGCCTCATGAACGGGCATTCCCGCACCGATAGCAGCAGCCATTGGCTCCTCAACCAGATAAACCTTACGAGCTCCAGCACCCTCTGCTGACTCTCGGATAGCGCGTCGTTCCACTTGTGTAGCTCCATAAGGTACACAAACCAGCACTCTTGGACTTGGCCTAAAATAACGCGACCCATGTGCTTTTTTGATGAAATACTGAAGCATCTTCTCAGTAATAGTGAAGTCTGCTATCACACCATCTTTCATTGGCCTGATAGCGGTAATGCTGCCAGGAGTCCGGCCTAGCATGCTTTTAGCTCCTACACCTACGGCCTCAAGAACCTTACCGCTTCGACCACTTTCCTCACGAACTGCCACGACAGATGGTTCGTCAAGTACAACACCTCTCCCACGAACATATATCAGGGTATTTGCCGTACCCAGATCAATAGACAGATCATTAGAAAAGTAACCGAGAAAGCTCTTTAACATTGAGCGCCAAGGTGGAGATTAATAAACAAACTACGACTTTAACAATGGGTAGAACAATGGGCAAGGTGACGTGTATAGTTATTTGTCAATTATTCTGAGTTAAAGGCCATGCTGCTCAATCGAGAAGACGTGGAAAAATTGTGTCTACTGTCCCGCCTAGAGATTACTCAGGAGGAGATGGAGGATGTATCGGCTAAGCTTTCCGATATTGTTAATATGGTGAAACAACTACAGGCTGCTGAAACTACAGGAGTTTTACCTATGGCACATCCACTAGACCAAGCTCAACGGATGCGTGAGGATACGGCGACCGAAAAAGACCACCATGAAAAGTATCAGCAAAACGCATCACTAGTGGAACGAGATCTGTACCTAGTGCCAAAAGTTATAGATTAGCTATTCATTTTTGTAAATTATCCGCTGATAAGTATCCTCAAGCATGCATGACGCGACAATTGCTCACCTAGCTCAAAGCCTCAAGGACCGAAAAGTTTCGTCCAAAGAGCTAACGAAACACTTTCTAGATCGAATATCGCGCCTAGACACTGGTCTTAATTCTTTTATTACTGTATGCGAGGAAGAAGCTCTCGCTCAGGCTGATTCTGCTGACGAACGACTAGCAACTGGTGACGTGACTCCTCTCACTGGAATTCCAATTGCACATAAGGATATCTTTTGTACGGAAGGGGTAAAAACGTCATGTGGCTCACGTATTCTTGATAATTTCATCTCCCCATATGATGCAACTGTTGTGGCCAAACTTAAGGCCGCTGGAGCAGTCATGTTGGGAAAAACAAATATGGATGAGTTCGCGATGGGCTCATCTAATGAAACAAGTTTTTATGGGGTAGTTCATAATCCTTGGGATACTACTCGAGTACCAGGCGGTTCATCTGGAGGGTCAGCAGCAGCTGTGGCTGCGCAACTAGTCAGTGGCGCAACAGGTACAGATACGGGTGGTTCGATAAGGCAACCAGCCGCACTAACTGGCATTACTGGACTAAAACCAACCTATGGCCGAGTTTCCCGCTACGGTATGGTTGCATTCGCTTCCAGTCTTGATCAAGCCGGAACCCTCACAAGAACAGCAGAAGATTCTGCTTTAATGCTACAAGTCATGGCTGGAGCTGACGAACGCGACTCAACATCGCTACCAGCAACTGTGCCTGATTTTTCAAAGGCACAAAAGAGCGCATGGGAAAATATTACCATTGGTGTTCCAGACAATTTCTTTGATGACAGTTTAGACACAAAAAACGCGCAGCTAGTTAAAGAAGCATTGTCTGTTTTCGAGAAACTCGGTGCCCGTATCAAGGATATTCATTTAAAGCATATTCATCTCTCTGTTCCCGTTTATTATGTTGTTGCTCCAGCCGAAGCATCTTCGAACCTATCTCGCTTTGACGGCGTACGTTTTGGTCACCGTGCGGAACACGCCGAAAATCTAACAGAGCTCTACATGAAAACTAGAGGAGAAGGGTTCGGTTCAGAAGTTAAGCGAAGAATACTTACAGGCACTTATGTTCTCTCTGCTGGTTATTATGATGCGTACTATCTACAAGCTCAGAAAGTCCGCCAACTTATAAGCCAGGATTTTGCCGAGGCGTTTAAAACTGTGGACGTCATTGCAGGCCCAACAACACCAACGCCAGCATTTCGTATTGGACAAAAAACAGATGACCCTATACAAATGTATTTGAACGACATGTATACCATTGGCGCTCCACTCGCAGGTCTACCAGCCCTTTCAATGCCATGCGGTTTTATAAACAATCTTCCAGTGGGCTTACAACTAATTGGACCCCACCTGAGCGAAGAAAAACTATTTAAGGCTGGATACTATTACCAACAGGAGACCGACTGGCATAACTTTGTGCCATCGGGGTACGAAGCATAGTGGCCTGGGAAATTGTAATTGGTTTAGAAATTCACACTCAACTAGCCACAAAGAGTAAAATTTTCTCGGGTAGTTCAACCCAATATGGCGCCGCACCAAATAGCCAAGCCTCCCTAGTCGATCTAGGCTACCCTGGGGTGCTACCAGTTCTAAATCAAAGCGTAGTGGACATGGCGATCAAATTTGGTCTTGCTACAGACTGCGAAATCTCTCGTCGCTCGGTCTTCGCTCGCAAGAATTATTTTTACCCGGATTTGCCTAAGGGATATCAGATTTCCCAATATGAACTACCCATAGTCCATAGCGGACACCTAGATATTATGCTCGATGACGGCAATATCAAAACTATCGGAATAACTAGGGCCCATCTTGAAGAGGATGCGGGAAAATCTTTACATGAAGATTTTCAGGGCCTCAGTGGCATTGATTTAAACCGGACCGGAACACCACTATTGGAGATTGTTTCAGAACCAGACCTGCGCTCAGCTGAAGAAGCAGGAACTTACATGCGCTCTATTCACAAGCTTGTTCGTTATCTAGGTATTTCAGATGGCAACATGCAAGAGGGATCTTTCCGTTGCGATGCTAATGTATCCATTAGAAAAAAAGGTGAAAAAAAACTAGGCATACGCACAGAGTTAAAAAACCTAAACTCTTTCAGATTCGTAGAAAAAGCAATTCAAATAGAAGTCGAGAGACAAATTGATTTGCTCGAAGATGGCGAAAAGATTACCCAAGAAACTCGTCTATATGATGCGGATAAGAATGAAACGCGACCAATGCGCAGCAAAGAGGAAGCTAATGACTATCGTTACTTCCCTGACCCAGATCTCCTTCCAGTGATAATTAACGATGAACTGATAGAAAAGCTACGCGCTGAACTTCCAGAACTACCAGATGCTAGAACTAAACGCTTGATACGTGATCATG
>DJLG01000160.1:13618-15306 GCA_002434915.1 Proteobacteria bacterium UBA6522 | reverse complement strand
CGGGAGAGAGACTTGAACTCTCACACTGTTACCAGTACCGGATTTTGAATCCGGCGCGTCTACCAATTCCGCCACCCCGGCCTGAGGATTATTAGTTGATTAAATGTATGCTTCGCGTAGGTAATAACTGTAGCTACTCGATGTCAAACCCTCAACTTTCTGTGCATAGGAACTTTACCATGAAGTTGAGTTTTTTCAGTCTTGTGGATAAAGCTTTTAGGATTACGATAGGTGCTGTACTGCTCGATGGATCACCTATAGCAAAGAAAAAATTAATCCCTCCTGTCAGCATAATTAACAATTATTATGTCAATATGGCATTCAACAGTTATAGACATAAATTTTTTAATTATTATAAATAACATAAAGTTACAAAGGATATGGTTTTTTCTGATGGATCATTGCAACTATTTATTTGGTTTACGCATCTAGTTTGTTAGTTATGGGATCTTTAGTGCCACAAATAGATTCTGCACTTGTTGCGAAGGCATGTAAGGGCAATAGGGAAGCACATGCGAAGCTTTATGAGCTTTGTTCACCTATGGTTTATACCTTAGCAAGACGCATGTTGGTCTCTAGGGTAATGGCGGAGGATGTTTTGCAAGAAACATTTGTGGAAGTCATTAGAAAGATAAGTTCGTATAGGGGAGAGGCTGGTTTTGCTTTTTGGGTGCGCCGCATTGCGGTAAATAAGTGCCTCATGAATCTAAGGTCTGCATGGAATTCAAGGCGTTTAGATATAGAGCTAACAGATGATATTTGCCCAAAAACTGATGGAGAACAAGCTGGCAAACAAGCAGATCTGGAATACGCGCTTGCTGAACTTTCAGCAACCTCTCGGGCGGTCGTGTTGTTACATGACGTAGAGGGATATACGCACAAAGAGATTGGTCAAATGATGGGTAAGACTACTAGCTTTTCAAAATCACAGCTTGCAAGAGCGCATGAACGTTTGCGCGGACTTTTAGATGATCCGCCTTTAGAGGATGAAAGACACGTATGCATATCAGAACTGAAGACCTATTAAAGATTCGTGATGGCGAACCCGTAGACGCGAAAATTCGCGTTGCTGTTGATAGTGATCATCAGTTAAAAGCGGATCTGGATTATTTGCAGGAAACACAGAATGCTTTGCAGTCCTTGCCTGCTTTAGAACCACCCTCCGGCATATGGGAGAGCATTGCTGAAACCTCATTTGACTCGTCTAATTCATCAGCAAGACAGTGGCCGCTTCGTAGCATGATTGCAGCAACTTTAGCGGCAGTGGTTGTTTTAGCAGTAATACGTTCACCACAGCCCCCAGACTTTAGCGAAACTATGCTTGAGACAAATACTGAGATTGCTGATGCCGATTCTATTCAGCGAGCTGCCACTTCTACTTATGATTCATTGGTTGCCGAGTCAGAGGATCTTGAGCGTCAGCTGAATCAGATTGGATACCAGCCGAAGCTTATAAGTGCCGGCACGATGTCGACAATTGTAAGTTTAGAGGATGAAATCGCCTTAGTAGACGCACAGCTTATGTATGCAAGAACGCTACAGCCTATGCAAACAGAAGCATTATGGGAGACCCGAGTTGGTCTGATGGATGCATTAGTCAATGTACGTTATACGCACTCGCAACTTTCTGGGTTTTAGAGGCATCTGATAGCTAACAGTTAAGGAATTATTGGAGTTGTAATGATGAA
>DJLG01000160.1:1210-13191 GCA_002434915.1 Proteobacteria bacterium UBA6522 | reverse complement strand
GGCAGGCACACCAGGCAATGCAAGAGGCTGCAAGAGAGGTTGCAAGATTGTCTACCCAGATGCGTGGGCAGGTTGAGGGAGGCTTGGTGAGCGAAAGCAGGGCTTGGCTGGGAATTACCATAAGTGATGTCGAAGACGGGGTTAGGGTTGACGGTGTATCACCTGAGGGTCCTGCCGATCAGAGTGGTGTAGAGACAGGCGATGTGATTATTGCAATGGATGGAGCTGAACTGTCCGGCAATTCACCTTCTGAGTTATTGATTACCCAAATGCAGAATTTTTCACCAGGCGACATAGTCCCTCTTACCTTGGTACGCAACGAAATGGAACAAGATATTGAAATAGTTACTCAAGGGCTTGAGCCTCAAATGTTTGGTCGTCGTCCGTTGCCACGAAGAGCGGCTCGAGAATTTATCAAGCGCAACTTTAGAAATGGTGCTGGTGATGACCTGAAGCCAGGATTTGATAGTCGCTGGAATGGATATATTTGGAATGATTTGGAGCTTGTTGAGTTAACACCTGAGCTTGCTAGTTACTTTGGTGTTGATACAGGAATCCTAGTTGTTAGAGCGCCTTCAAATGTTACGGAAATGCTAGACGGAGATGTAATTCTTGAAATAGGCACTAGAACTCCCCGTGATACTGAACATGCTTGGCGTGTGCTGAAAAGTTTTCAAGGAGGAGAAAACTTGGAACTACTTATTATGCGTGACCAACAGCGCCAAACACTTGAAATTCAACTTGAATCCCCATAGTTAACTCAACTAGGTTTAGCAGAACATTTAATTTATTTTAAGTGCAGATAATTAGAGCCGGCCCATGTGGCCGGCTTTTTTTATTTCAACGATATGCATAATCATGAAATTTGCAGGTTAAAATCGCGTCGCCATGGATCGAACTGATTTTAACTATGATTTGCCATCAACCCTAATCGCCCAGGCGCCATTGGCTAAACGTAAAGATAGTCGTTTACTTGTGCTTAGAGATGGTGAGGTTAGTGACAAGCGCTTTTTTAACTTACCGGACCTTTTGTCTCCGGGTGATTTGCTAATTTTGAATGATACGCGAGTGATTCCAGCGCGTTTCCATGGTCGAAAATCGACTGGTGGTGCAGTTGAAGTACTTCTTGAGCGGATCACTGCAAAACGTGAGGCAAGAGTCCAAATAAAAGCAAGTAAGAGTCCTCGGTCTGGGACAGAACTTCTTTTTGCTGATGATGTTCATGCATTGGTGAAAGGGAGAGCTGATGCATTATTCGATCTTGTATTTAATAAGGATATTGAGACGTTTCTTAAAGATCATGGGAAGATTCCGCTTCCGCCATATATTAATCGTACTGCTGATCTTCGGGATGAGACTCGATATCAGACTGTATACGCACGAGAAAACGGAGCTATTGCTGCACCTACGGCAGGCTTGCATTTTGATGAGATGGTTTTTTCAGAGTTGGAAAGAAGATCTATCAAGACAGGTTTTCTGACTTTACATGTGGGGGCAGGAACCTTTACTCCTGTACGCACGAAGCATATCGAAGATCATACCCTCCATGGTGAATGGGTGTGTGTTTCGGAGGAACTATGTGAACTTATCATGGCGACTAAGCAGCGTGGGGGAAGAGTTGTTGCTGTTGGTACTACTGTTGTACGTGCTTTGGAGAGCGCTGCTTTAGATGGAATATTAAAGCCTTTTGAAGGGGAAACTAGCCTTTTCATCTATCCTGGGTTTTCTTTTCAAGTGGTGGATGTTTTGATAACCAACTTTCACTTACCAGAGTCGTCTCTTTTAATGTTGGTTGCTGCCTTTGCCGGGCAAGGGCCAGTACTTGAGGCTTACCGTTATGCGGTTACTAATGAGTACCGATTTTTCAGCTATGGCGACGCCATGTTAGTGATCCCATGAAGTTTGAATTGCTTAAAACTAGTGATGGCTCTCGAAACGGAAGGATAGTCTTTGACAGGGGAATCATAGATACCCCAACCTTCATGCCAGTTGGAACCTACGGTACTGTCAAGGCGATGATGCCCGAGGAACTTCGCACCATTGGTAGCCAAATTGTTTTGGGTAATACCTTTCATCTTATGCTTCGCCCAGGTGTAGAGGTGATAGAGGCACATGGTGGTTTGCATGAATTTATGGGCTGGGAAAGGCCTATTCTTACGGATTCTGGTGGTTATCAGGTTTGGAGTCTGGATACACAGGAGATTTCTGAGGATGGAGTAAAGTTTCGGTCTCCAGTTGATGGTGATCTGGTGTTTTTAACGCCAGAGAAGTCTGTTGAAATTCAGCATCGTCTTAATGCTGACATCATTATGGTTTTCGATGAGTGCACGGCTTATCCAATAGAAAAAAGTGAGGCAAAACGTTCTATGGATTTATCTCTCCGATGGGCTGATAGGAGTCGAAGAACATTTGATGAGTTTTGTGTAGATACAAAATCGGATGCTGCATTGTTTGGGATTATTCAGGGAGGGGTTTTTCCATCTTTAAGACAAGAATCCCTCGAGGGGCTTATTGAAATAGGCTTTGATGGCTATGCGCTTGGTGGTTTAGCTGTTGGTGAGACGGAAGAAGAGCGCCTAGCAGTTCTAGAGACCATTAATCCTCTTATGCCATTAGATAGACCCCGTTACTTGATGGGTGTCGGCACACCGGAGGATCTCATTAAGGCCGTATCCTATGGTATGGATATGTTCGACTGCGTCATGCCAACGCGCCATGCTCGCAATGGGCGGTTATTTACTGCAAAAGGCTCAATCAATATTCGTAATCAAAGATTCCGGAACGATACTGGCCCTATTGATGAGTCGTGTAACTGTCAAACCTGCCAGCACTTCAGTCGGTCCTATATCAGACATCTTCAGAAATGTAATGAGATATTAGGGTCTAGGCTTGCAACCCTACACAATCTTCACCACTATCAAATGCTTATGTCTGATATGCAAATGTCAATTAGGGCACAGAGTTTTGCTGAATTTGCCTCCGAGAGGCTGGAGAACTATGCCGAGATGGGCGATCCTTCGCAGGATTCTAGTTAAACCTATGTCATAATACTTAATAGTGCTAGCTACGACTTTTAAATAATCAAAAACTGAGCTAAAGAAACTATGGATTTCTTCATAAATCAAGCGTGGGCCCAAGCGGGTGGTCAGGCAAATGCTTTTACGAGCTTTCTGCCTCTTATAGTCATATTCGTCCTGTTTTATTTTTTGCTGATAAGGCCTCAGCAGAAACGTGCAAAAGAGCATAAAAAAATGGTGGATGAGTTAGCTGAGGGTCAAGAGGTGGTCACAGCAGGTGGTGTTCTTGGGAAGGTCGCATCTGTGAATAATGACTGGATTACATTAGAGGTCTCAGACGGTGTCTCTTTAAAGGTACAGCGCGGCACGATCTCTGTAGTGGTCCCTCCTGGCACCATCAAGAATTCCTGAGATATTTACATGAACCGTTTTCCGCTTTGGGGAAATCTATTAGTTGCTCTCATAGTATTGGGCGGATTGGTATTCGCATTGCCAAACGTCTTTGGTGATGATCCTGCGTTGCAGATCACAAGAGAGGATGGCAACCCGATTACTGATATCACCTTGTCTGGAATTAATGCTTCTCTAGACACTGAAGAAATAGAGTTCTTCCAGCCAGTTGCTGATGAGCAGGCGGTTATAGTTCGATTCCCAGATGTAGCTTCACAGCTACGTGCAAGTGAGGTGCTTGGGGAAACACTTCCATTTCATATTATTGCTTTAACACTTGCTCCCCGAACACCTGCTTGGCTAAGCGCTATTGGTCTTGAGCCAATGAGTTTAGGGCTCGATCTTCGGGGTGGTGTCCATTTTCTATATCAGGTGGATCTTGATTCCGCATTAGACCAACTTATGCAGACGTATGTGCAGGATCTACGTACTCGTCTTCGTGAAGCGACAATCCGCAACACGGGTATAGAGATAGTCGGAGGCGATACCATTCAATTTGGTGTTTTGGATCCGCTAAGAGTTAACGATGCTGAACAAATTATTCGTGTGTTGGACCCATTGTTGATTGTGGATAGAACAACGGTTGATGGTCAGCCAGGTTTTCAGGTTGAATTAGCCCCTACACAGGTTACGGAACGTCAGAATTTTGCTATCCAGCAGAACACGATTACTTTAAGGAATAGAGTAAATGAGCTTGGGGTTGCTGAGCCGGTTGTACAGCGTCAAGGACTGAACCGGATTGTTGTTCAGTTACCTGGTGTACAAGACCCTGCGCAAGCAGAACGAATACTGGGAGCAACTGCTACATTAGAATTTAGGCTAGTGGACTGGGAGAATGATCCTTACGATGCGGATCAAAATAATCGTCCACCAATAGGCTCGTTACTCCGTTATCATCGTGATGGCCGACCAGAATTACTCAGAAGAGATTTGATCGTATCTGGGGATCAGTTGACTGATGCTTCATTCGGTTATTCACAGGGCCAACCCGCGGTTTTCGTCCGTCTTAATAGCCAGGGTGCTAACCGAATGCTTGAGACAACCCAAGCAAATTTAAGACGGCCTATGTCCGTATTATTTATTGAAGAAAAACCGGAGCTGATTGAGCGAGATGGCGAGGAGATTCTTCGTAATACGCGAGAAGAAACTGTTATCAGTACCGCAACAATCCAAGGTGTTTTCTCAAACAATTTTCAGATTACAGGGATTACACCGTTCGAGGGTCAAGATCTTGCGCTGATGCTGAGGGCCGGTGCTTTAGCAACACCGATTTTAAAGGTAGAAGAGCGAACTATTGGGCCAAGTCTAGGACAGGATAATATAGAAAGTGGCCGAACAGCTGTCTTAACAGGCTTCTTCCTGGTTGTGCTATTTATGGCATTTTACTACCGGGTCTTTGGTATAACAGCGGATCTTGCGCTATTTGCTAATCTGGTATTGATCGTTGCACTGCTTTCAATGTTACAAGCATCCCTGACCTTGCCTGGTATAGCGGGTATTGTTCTGACTGTTGGTATGGCAGTAGATGCGAATGTTCTGATTTTTGAACGGATTCGTGAGGAATTGCGTAATGGCAACTCTCCTCAGGCTAGTATTCGTGCGGGTTATGAAAAAGCATTCTCCACTATTGCTGATGCGAACATCACCACGCTGATCGCTGCGTGCGTATTATTTGTTTTTGGTACAGGGCCAATTCGTGGTTTTGCGACAACCCTCGGGCTTGGAATCATGACGTCAATGTTTACTGCCATCATTGGAACCAGAGTGGTTGTAAATTTAATCTATGGTAATCGTCAGGTTGAAAGACTAGCTATCGGTGGCACGTTAGGACGCAGCGGTGCTTAGTCCAAATCTAAATATAAATTTTATGGGTGCTCGCCGTATAGCACTTATATTTTCTGCAGTGGCGATTGTTTTCTCGCTAGGTTCTCTCATTACGCGAGGGTTGAACTTTGGGCTTGATTTTTCTGGGGGCTACCTTTTAGAGATGTCCTACTCAAGCGAAGTGGATCTAGCAGATATTCGTTCTGCGCTTGCTGAGGAAGGGTTTGAAAATCCTTTAGTACAGAATTTTGGTACTGTTTCTGATGTGCTTGTGCGGCTTATGCCTCAGGATGTGGCTGGCGATACAGAAACAAGAGATCGTGTAGTTGCCACCTTAAGTGCTCAAGATCCTTCAGCAGAGTTACAGCGATTTGAGTTCGTTGGCCCCCAGGTTGGTGATGAACTCACAGAAGATGGCGCACTTGCGATGCTTATAGCCCTCATACTTATTTTTATCTATGTAATGCTGCGTTTTAGATGGAAGTTTGCTGTTGGTACGATATCTGCGCTTGTTCACGATGTTATTGTTGTATTTGGTTTTTTCTCTATCTTTGGAGTTGCTTTTGATTTGACTATTGTTGCGGCCCTGCTTGCGACAATAGGCTATTCCCTCAATGATACGATCGTGGTTTTTGATAGGATTAGAGAGAATTTTCGTGTTATGAGACGCGGAACATCAAAGGAAATTATTAATGCCTCTATTAATCAGATGTTAGGGCGAACAATGATTACAAGCCTTACTACCTTATTGGTTTTATTGTGCTTATTTTTCTTAGGTGGAGAAGCCATTTCTGGGTTTGCACTAGCGCTTGTTGTGGGAGTTATTATTGGCACCTATTCCTCAATTTATATTGCTAGTGCTTCTGCTTTGGCGCTCAATGTTTCGACAACCGATCTTATTCCACAAAAACGAGAAGAGATTGACGATATGCCCTAGTTGTTTATTTGGTCTTAAGTTTCAACCAAGAAAAACCACAATTTTTCGTGTCAGTGTTTTCCTGATCAGGGGAGATCAGATGCATAAGGAGTAAGCAGCTCTGAAAGCGCCAAATATATTTTTGGGTTACCAGCTACTACGTGGCCGCTATTAAGATAGTTATCTGTTCCACGATAATCGCTAATGCGCCCCCCAGCTTCTTTAAGTATTAGTGCTCCTGCAGCTATATCCCATTTTTTTAGATCCATTTCCCAAAAACCATCAACCCGACCCGCGGCAACGTAACAGAGATCAAGAGCAGCCGACCCGGTTCGACGAACACCAGTACTTTGCTTGATAACTTCTTTAAGCATTCCGAGGTAGTCGTCAATAAGTTGATCTTTACCTCTATACGGAAATCCCGTAGCAATTAAAGACTGCCGCATTTGTGTGCGCTTGCTTACACGTATTCGACGATCATCTAGCTGCGCCCCTTGCCCTCGGCTAGCTGTAAAAAGTTCTTGACGGAGCGGGTCATAAACTACCCCATGTTCAAGTTGACCTTTAAGCATTACTGCAATAGAGACAGAGAAAACGGGAAATCCGTGGAGATAGTTTGTTGTTCCATCCAGCGGATCAATAATCCACTCATACTCGTGATCTCCACTCTTGCCGCTTTCCTCTGCCAGGATCGAGTGTTCTGGATAATATTCCTTAATTACACCGATAATGGCCTCTTCTGCAAGCCTATCAACTTGGCTAACGAATTCGTTGTGTCTTTTCTGTAAAACTTCAAGCCGTTCAATCCGATTAAGATTACGAATCATAATGACTGCAGCTTCGCGTGCTGCACGTACAGCTATGTTTAATATTCCATGCATGGTGGTTTAGATGGTTAGATTGATTCGGAGTGTCGACATTAGAGGGGTAGAATACTCGTTCCGTCAACATAAAGAGAATTTGATTAGGATTTATTATGCGCGTACCAGTGCGTATTGTACTTGTTGGAACTTCACACCCAGGAAATATTGGTGCAATTGCTAGGGCAATGAAGACCATGAATCTAGATGATCTGGTATTGGTTTCTCCTAAGGACTTTCCTAGTGCTGAGGCAACAGCTCGCGCTTCTGGCGCTGATGACGTGCTTTCTCAAGCACGAATGGTAGATTCTTTGAGTGAAGCAGTCGCTGATTGTGGTTTTGTTGTTGGAGCCAGTGCACGTCTACGCAGTCTTACTTGGCCTACCATTGACCCTCGAAGTGCAGCCAAAGAAATGTGGTCAAAAATTGCACATACTCAGGTTGCAGCAGTATTTGGTCCAGAGCATTCTGGGCTAACTAATGAGGATATGGCCTATTGTCAGAAACTTGTGCATATACCAGCAAACCCTGACTATTCATCGTTGAATATTGCTATGGCCGTTCAGATTCTATGTTATGAACTTCGTATGGCTAGTATAGATTTCGAATCGTTTCTGAGGGATGAAGCTCCCGCATCTGAAAACCCTTTAGCAAATGCTCAGGAGCTTGAGGGATTTCATCAGCATCTCGAGGATTTATTAGCGGATGTTGGCTTCTTGAATCCGGATCATCCTAAGCAACTCAAGCTGCGACTGCGTAGGATTTTTCATCGGGCAAGCCTTGATCGTAATGAAGTGAATATTTTGCGTGGTGTATTAGCGGCGCTTTCTCCAGATTCTTCTAATAAGACTGAGAAGAACCTTACAAACAAAAATTAATAGCATGGAAGCCAAGAAAATATATCTAGACTATGCAGCTACGACTCCGGTGGATCCAGAAGTTGTTGAGGCAATGATTCAGTGCTTAGGCCCGGATGGGGATTATGCTAATTCGTCTTCATCACATTTTTTTGGCAAAAGCGCTAAGGTTCATATTGATACGGCACGCGGTCAGATTGCTGCTCGTATTGGTGCTGAAGTAGATAGTATTTGTTTCACATCTGGTGCAACAGAGTCTGACAACATGGCTTTGATCGGTACTATGAATGCAAATCAACATCGTGGGCGGCATTTGATTACCTCGACACTGGAGCATAAGGCTGTGTTAGATACTGCTTATGCGCTTAAAGACCAAGGGTTTGAGATTACTTTTGTTGATCATGATGAACATGGTGTTATTAGTACACAGCAACTTGCTACAGCAATACGAAATGACACAGTCCTTGTATCAATTATGCATGTGAATAATGAGACTGGTGTTTTGCAAGATCTTGCTGCCCTTGGCGAGCTCTGCCAAGAGAGGGGCGTATTATTTCATGTGGATGCAGCACAGAGTGTAGGGAAGGTTCCTTTGAATGTTGCAGATTTCTCAGTAGATCTTGTTTCACTAACTGCCCATAAAGCCTATGGTCCTATGGGCATCGGTGCCCTTTATATTCGTAAGGGTATGAAAATCGCCCCTATGATCTATGGTGGTGAGCAGGAGTGGGGCTATCGCTCTGGAACTCTAGCAACACATCAGATTGCTGGCTTTGGTAAGGCATTTGCTCTGGCTGATCCAGATCAGGAGGGGCCACTACTAGCAGCCAGGCGTGATCAGCTATGGGCGGGACTGAAGGTTATAGAGGGAGTATCCTTAAATGGTCATGCCACGAAGCGATCCCCACATATTTTGAATGTTACGTTTGCGGGTGTAGAAGGAGAAAGCCTAAGAACTTCGCTTGCAGATGTGGCTATTTCTGCTGGTTCGGCTTGTAATTCTGATGTTCCTGATCCATCCCATGTGCTACGTGGGATGGGATTGAGTGACGCTCTTGCTTCTAGTAGTTTGCGGTTTAGCGTAGGTCGTTTTACTACAGAATCTGATATTGACTATGTTTTAAAGAGGGTTCGTGAAGAGGTGCTTAGGCTTAGAGAGTTAGCCAGCGGAGCACCAGAATGGACTGTAAGTTAATGCGTCGGACGCATACTTTGCGCTAAACTATTGACTAGATTATGGATTACGAGTCTGAAGTTAAGCAGCGCTTTCTTTCGCCAAATAGGGTTAAAAGTTTCGAGGAAGGTATTGCAGGGGTCGTTTCAGGCGAGTCATCAGATCGAACTTTAAACGTTTGGGTCCGTTTTCAGGTTCAAGTAATTAATGGGTTAATACGAACTATTCGTTTTAATGTATACGGTTGCCCTTACACGGTAGCCGCTGTTGATTGGGCGGCGGAATGGTTAGAAGGCCGTGAGACTGGCGCATTATTAGACTTAGGAATGATTGATCGACGGAAGGAACTAGGCGTTCCTGTAGATAGACTAGGTAAGTTGCTGCTGATTGAAGATGCTGCGGCAGCTTGTCAGAAAAAACTAGAGCGATTAACGACGCAGGATGGAAATTAAGGATGGCTATATCACTTACTGAAAGCGCGGCTGACCGTGTACGGGGTCATTTAGAACGTCGTGGCCATGGCGTAGGACTTAGGCTTGGAATTAAGAAAACAGGCTGCTCTGGCTATGCTTATGTTGTTGATTATGCGGATTCAATAGATTCGGACGATGTTGTATTTAGTGAGTTCGGTGTAAAAGTTGTGGTTAACAGTGACAGTCTAAAATTGATCGATGGAACTCAGGTCGATTTTGTCAAAGAGGGTATAAATGAAATGTTCAGATTCCATAATCCGAATATCAAAGGTGAGTGCGGTTGCGGTGAAAGTTTTAGTGTCTAAGAAAGAAGGTGAATAATGTCGTTAGAAAGAACTCTTTCCATAATTAAGCCAGATGGCGTGCAAAAAAATCTGATCGGTGAAATCTACCGACGATTTGAAGATCAAGGACTTCAGATTGTTGCGGCAAGGATGTTACATCTCTCCCAGAAACAGGCTGAAGGCTTTTATGAGGTTCATAAAGAACGACCCTTTTATTCTGACCTTGTACGTTATATGAGATCTGGTCCAGTAGTTGTACAGGTCCTTGAGGGAGAGAATGCAATACAAAAAAACCGTGAAATTATGGGTGCAACGAATCCAGCAGAAGCTGATCCAGGAACAATTCGGGCAGATTTTGCAGGTTCTATAGAAGAAAATATTGTGCATGGCTCTGACGGCCCAGATACTGCTGTTCATGAGATCAGCTTTTTCTTCGATGAGGAGGAGATTTGCGCGAGAATGCGCTGAGTTCAATATCTACGGAATCAGGGAAGCTAAACCTCATTGGTCTTGCGCCAGATTCACTAGCCAAATTCTTCGTTGGTTTGGGAGAAAAGCCATACCGCGTTAAACAGATTATGCGCTGGATTTATCAGCGTGGTGTATTGGAATTCGACGAGATGACCGACTTAAGTTTGCGATTGCGTAGCCAGCTTAATCTTGTTGCCACCATGTCCTTACCGAAAGTGATACGCATAGATCATGCGCGAGATGGAACACTTAAGTGGGTGCTTGATGTTGGTGCAGGACAGGCGGTTGAGGCAGTGTATATTCCTGAGCCAAATCGATCGACTTTATGCATTTCTTCGCAGGCTGGATGCGCTATGGACTGCTCATTCTGTGCAACGGGCCGGCGTGGTTTTAATAGAAACCTCAGTGCTGCTGAAATTCTTGGCCAGGTGATTATTGCAAATCAAGAGCTTGCACCAGAATCATCGATTACTAATATTGTTTTTATGGGTATGGGGGAGCCTTTGGCAAATTATCGTGAAGTGGTGCAAGTGACGAAGCTGCTTATCGATGATCATGCAATGGGATTATCACGGAGACGTGTAACGATTAGCACATCTGGCCTTGTGCCGCAGATCAGAAAACTTGCTCATGACTGTAATGTTGCCTTAGCTGTATCACTTCATGCACCAACAGATGATCTTCGAGATAAACTAGTGCCCATTAATCAGCGCCATCGGATTAATGAATTATTGGAGGCCTGCTGGAATTATTCAGAATCGGTTGCATCTCGACATATAACATTTGAATACGTAATGCTGGCTGGTGTAAATGATGGAGTTCAGGATGCAATTTCGCTTATAAAATTGCTAAAAAATAGACCGGCCAAGGTAAACCTTATCCCTTTCAATTCTTTTCCTGGTACACAATACACCTGCTCAGAAGCGGACGTGATTAGAAGGTTTTGTATGAAACTAAGAGCGTCTGGGATTGTCGCTACAATAAGGCGTACCCGGGGGGACGATATCTCAGCGGCTTGTGGTCAGTTGGCGGGCCAGGTCAAAAATCGGATGCTAGTTCGTTTAGGCAACAGGAAAATTAGAGCAGCACTTTAATGTTGGCTAGAACCCTATTTATACCGATTAGACTGTCGTTCTGTCTTACAATCAGGTCAAGATGTCTTGCTGATGTTCTAATTTGGTGTGACTAAAAGATTGATCAGATGGATCAAACTGTGTGAAATGAAAAATACTGAAGCAAAAAATACCGATGAGCTTACTGAAGAGAAAGCCCTATCTGTTGGCGAAACGCTTAGGACTGCTCGTGAGGCAAAAGGCTTATCTATAGAGCAACTTGTTAGAGATTTGCGTATTGATACCCGCTTTTTACTAGCCCTTGAACAGGATGAGTTCGAGGTTTTTTCTGCGCCTGTCTTCACTAAAGGGTATATGAGGCAATATTCTCAGCGCGTTGGGCTCAAATATGAAGATATTTTAAAAAAGTATACCCACCAGGTTGGTAGTCGTGATGTTCCTATGATGGCTAGTCAACCAATTCAACTTGATAGTGGGAGACGGCTTGCTCGGTGGATGGCTCTTATGCTTTTTGTAGCGCTGTTGTCTGCTGGATTTGGAGTTTGGTATTTTTATTTTGATTCGCCCTCATTTATGGAAGTA
>DJLG01000160.1:0-860 GCA_002434915.1 Proteobacteria bacterium UBA6522 | reverse complement strand
ATTTTGATTCTGATGTTGATAGGTTTGCAGAAATAGAACCATTAATCATTGAGTCAAATGAGATAGATGAATCACTACAAATTGAGATGGTTGATTCCGTTACCGCTTCATTGGCGCCAACTAGTGTTTCTTTACCGTTAGTTGAACAGTCCTCAGTTCTTAATGTAGAGCAGTTTGAATCGGAATCTTACGTCGGGATAGATAATGGGGAAGACCCACACAGTCTGCCTCTTGGGCTAAGTAAACTTATAGAAATTGTTTTTGATCAGGATTGTTGGACTGAAATCACGGATATTAATGGAGAGCGTTTTTATTATGATCTTGGGCGCGCGGGAAGCAAGTCCATTTTTGATGCACATCTTCCCTTATCATTTTTGCTTGGTAATGTGAATGGAGTGCAGATTCGAGTTAATGGTGAGCCCTACATGATTCCAGCTGATAGTCATAATGGTGGTAACGTCGCTCGTTTTGTTATTACAGAGGATATTTAAGGCCAATGGTTGATTATATTCAGCCTGTTCGAGGTATGAATGATGTTTTGCCTGATGCTAGTTCAGTCTGGGCAGTTGTCGAAACTGCTGCTGAAGAAGTGTTTGAAGCCTATGGTTACCAAAGAATTCGTATACCTGCATTAGAACGCACGGAGCTTTTTTGTCGCTCTATTGGAGAGACAACTGACATAGTTCGAAAGGAGATGTACACATTTGAGGATCGTAACGGTTCAAGCGTTACGCTTCGGCCTGAGGCTACTGCTGGCATAGTCAGAGCTGGCTTAAGTAACGGTCTTTTCCATAATAAACAGCAGAAACTTTGGTGTAGTGGTCCTATGTTTCGTCATGAAAAACCACAAAAAGGACGTT
>DJLG01000075.1 GCA_002434915.1 Proteobacteria bacterium UBA6522 | reverse complement strand
ATAGTGAGTTACTGGGAGCCCTACCTCTATATATAAAGTATGACTCTCAAGGAGAATTCGTATTTGATTGGAGCTGGGCTAATGCTTATGAACAAGCTGGGATCTCTTACTATCCAAAACTTATATCTGCTGTTCCTTTTACTCCCGCAACTGGCAAAAGAATTCTTGTCAAAAATAGTAATGATTTCCAATTAATAGCACCTATGCTCTTAAAAAAAGCAAAACAAATAGCTGAAGAAATTAATGCCTCATCACTGCATATCCTGTTTCCTTCAGATACAGAAAGACATTTCTTATCTGGTAAAGGACTACTACAAAGAAAAAATTGTCAGTTCCATTGGCATAATCGCGAATACAATGACTTTGATGATTTTCTCAAAGGGTTTGTTTCTGTTAAACGAAAAAAAGTACGGCGTGAGAGACGAAGAATTTATGAATCAGGAATACGTTTTGAACATCTCTTAGGTGACCAGGTTAGCGAAGAAGACTGGGAAGCCATTTTTGATTACTACTCTCTTAATTTTACACGACGTGGTCGCGCTCCCTATTTAAATAGAAAATTTTTTAAGGAAATAGCTCAAACTATGCCGGAGAGTATTTTGATTATTCTCGCAAGATTTGAAAATCAGGCTATAGCAACCGCTATTTGCTTTCAAAACCAAAACACTCTGTATGGCCGTTATTGGGGCAGTCTTGCAGACTTCCATAGCCTTCACTTTGAAACTTGCTACTACCAAGGCATTGAGTACTGCATTAGAAAAGGTATTAATCGATTTGAACCCGGAACCCAGGGTGAACACAAACTTAGCCGTGGATTCACACCAATAGAAACATGGTCGAATCATTGGATTAATGATCCATTATTTGAAAAGGCAATTGCACAGTTTGTTAATCGAGAGGAAGCACATATCAATGAATATATAAAAGAGCTAATGGAACATGTACCTTATCGCAACAATCAAAGGTCAATAGAGCCTAAGAAGCAGAATTCATTATGATCATAGATAATCAGGCAACTGTGATTACCTTGTTACCCGAAGAATCTCCACCAGATGTATTCCCACACCCGCATCAAGCAATAGATGGTTTGCTCGCTATTGGTGGAGATCTAAGCCCACAAAGAATATTAGCTGCATATCCAAAAGGCATTTTTCCATGGTATGAAAAACCAGATCCAATTCTCTGGTGGTCTCCAGATCCTCGTACTATCCTACTGCCTGAGAATCTCCATATATCACGCAGACTTGCTCGCAATATACGGCAGTCTTCCCTAAAAATTACCGCTGATACAACATTCCTTAAGGTTATCAAAGGTTGTGCAGCCTCACGCAAAAATTCAGGGGGTACTTGGATTTCTGATGAAATGATTGAGGCCTATTTAAAACTTCATAGACTTGGGTGGGCTCATTCTTTCGAGGCTTGGCAAAATGGAAATTTAGCAGCCGGAATATATGGTATTGCTATTGGACGAGTATTCTTCGGAGAATCAATGTTTACTCGAATTAATAATGCCTCAAAAATACTTTTCGTTAATGCATTAAATTACCTTATATCTAGAAACTTTGAACTCATTGATTGTCAGGTCTGGTCAAAACATTTACAGTCACTTGGAGCTACTACACTCCCTCGTGCTGTATTTCTTGAAAAGCTTGAAATGCTGTGCAACCCACGTGGAAATGGTTTTTCATGGGCTCAAGATCACAAATCCTATACAAACTCTATTAGGAGTTAGCAAGCAACTGCGAGCATCTTATTAAGAGATATGCAACAATTCACCAGCATTCATGATTAGGGATAAAAGCTGATATGGCAAAAGAAGAAGCGTTACAAATGGATGGGCTCGTTTCAGAAACATTACCAAACACTACATTCCGTGTAGAGTTAGAAAATGGTCATATGGTAACTGCTCATATCTCAGGAAAAATGCGCAAAAACTATATACGAATACTCAAGGGAGATAAGGTTACGGTTGAGCTTACGCCTTACGATCTTAGTAAAGGACGTATAACCTATCGATCACGATAAAGAATTAGACCAACTTTTCTTCCATCTCAGATATATGTTCCACTTTATCTGTTAATGGCTCCACTATTAGGTTGAGTTCATTATTGTTTGGATTAAGACCAATACGAACATGGCCTCCATTAACAAGTTCGCCAAACAACAATTCTTCTGCCAACGGCCGCTTGATGTGATCCTGTATTACGCGGGCCATAGGTCTGGCGCCCATTTTTTGATCATACCCTCGCTCCGCAATCCATGACCTAGCTGTCTGTTCAAGCTCAATTGTCACATTTTTTTTGTCCAATTGTGCTTCTAACTCTACAATCAATTTATCTACCACACGAATAATAGACCGCTCATCAAGCTCATCAAATTGAATAATTGCATCAAGGCGGTTACGGAACTCTGGCGAGAAAAGTTTTTTGATAACTGCAAATGCATCACTAGAATGATCTTGAAGTGTGAATCCTACGGAAGCACGGCTAGTTTCCTGTGCTCCGGCATTCGTTGTCATCACTAGAATCACATTGCGAAAATCTGCTTTTCTACCATTATTATCTGTTAAAACACCATGATCCATGACCTGAAGAAGCAGATTGAAGACCTCAGGATGGGCTTTTTCTATCTCGTCAAGCAATAACACACAATGTGGTGTCTTAGTAACGGCCTCTGTCATCAGGCCACCCTGATCAAAACCAACATAACCAGGTGGAGCACCAATAAGCCTTGATACAGTATGCCTTTCCATATATTCCGACATATCAAATCGAACAAGTTCAACGCCCATTGTTAAAGCAAGTTGGCGGGTTACCTCTGTTTTTCCAACGCCAGTTGGCCCAGAAAACAGAAATGAACCTACTGGTCTTTGTTCATCACCCAGACCAGATCGGGACATCTTGATTGCAGAAGTTAAAGCTCCAATAGCACGATCTTGACCAAAAATCACAAGCTTGAGGTCACGTTCGAGATAACCGAGCACATCTCTATCTGATGCTGAAACGGTTTTAGGTGGTATACGCGCTATCCTAGATACAATATCTTGTATCAGCTCAACATCAATAATTCGATTTTTCTCAGATTCGGGTTCTAATCTCCTACTCGCTCCTGCCTCATCGATGACATCTATAGCTTTATCTGGCAACTGACGATCATTTATGTGCCTGTCTGACAATTCAGCTGCAGCTTGAAGAGCATCGTCTTCATAACGAACATCATGATGTTCTTCAAAACGATCTTTAATTCCATGGAGAATCTCCACAGTCTCTTCTAGACTAGGTTCAACAATATCAATTTTCTGAAACCTACGAGCTAATGCGTGATCTTTTTCAAAAATCCCTCGAAACTCCGCATATGTAGTTGAACCAATACAACGAATATCTCCATTTGCAAGTGCCGGTTTAATCAAATTAGAAGCATCCATTACCCCACCAGATGTTGCGCCAGCTCCTATAACTGTGTGTATTTCATCTATAAAAAGAATTGCATTCCGCTGCTTTTTAAGCTCATTCATTACGTTCTTTAATCGCTTCTCAAAATCTCCACGGTATTTTGTTCCAGCAATTAATGAACCCATATCAAGTGCATAGATCGTACTTTCTCGCAGAACCTCAGGAACATTTTTTTCTACAATTAACCTAGCTAAACCTTCAGCAATAGCAGTCTTACCAACACCAGCATCTCCTACATAAAGAGGATTATTTTTTCGACGACGACAAAGAATTTGAACGGTACGCTGAACTTCTGATCCACGACCTATGAGAGGATCTATTCTCCCATCTTTAGCCTGAATATTGAGATTCACAGTAAACTTCTCTAGAGCATTACCTTCCCTAGTGCCCTGCTCACCCTCAAGCTCACCTTCTGATTCTAATGTTTCAGAAATGCCATCCTGGGAATTAGAATGACCATGAGAGATATAATTCACCACATCAAGTCGCGCCACATCCTGCAAGTTTAGAAAATAAACCGCTTGTGCCTGCTTTTCACTAAAAACAGCTACTAGAACATTCAGTGGTGTTACTTCTTTCTTACCACTTGATTGAACATGAAATACCGCTCTTTGCAATACTCGTTGAAACCCTAACGTTGGTTGTACATCGACATCTTCATCCTCTTCATGAAGTCTTGGTGTGGATTCATCAATAAATTCATTAAGATCATTGCTTAATCGTTTGATATCTGTCCCACAAGCTTTAAGACTATTCGTAACTTGAGGCGTATCTAAAAGAGCTAATAATAAGTGTTCGACTGTAATGAACTCATGCAAATCATCACGAGCTCTCTGAAAAGCTTCATTTAAACAGTACTCAAGCTCGTTTGATAACATTAATTTTCTTCCATCGTGCACAACAACGGATGTTGGTGTTGCTGGGCTAAACCAGTGACCTGCGCAACCTTAGTCTCAGCCACCTCATAGGTATATATACCACAGATACCTTTACCCTCAGTATGAATCTGTAACATGATTCTAGTGGCACTTGATCGATCCATAGAGAAAATTTTCTGAAGAATTTGGACTACAAAATCCATCGGTGTGTAATCATCGTTTAACAAAATCACTTGATACTTTGGTGGTTTTTTTAATTTTGGACGAGCTTCCTCCACGGCCAGACCATGATCACCACCCATCTCTTGTTCAAATTGCTCTTCTGACATACCCCATATTATCGGGCCTAATCAGAAGATTTAAAGTCACCATAAAAGGGTAAGGTTATGCCTATAAGCTAAATATTTTGAAAAATCAAAAAATTCAGTTCAAAACATCCTGTTTTTACTTGTCCATACGCTTTACCATACCTAAAAATAGTCCAAATGCAGCAAATTAATGCTATAAACGCGCCTATGGATATCGCGACAAGATTGCTTCAGTGGAAGGATTTTCCGCCTGAAAAATGGGCGAAGATGACTATTCGCTACTTACCGAAAGTGGCCTATCTTTTCCTTACCCTATTTTTAGCTTATCAACTTGCGCAACTTACATGGGTAGTTCTTACTATTGAGGACCCCAATATATCTGAACCCTTGGTAAAATTACCGTCCATATCAACATCATCTTCCACACAAACTCAAAATACAGTAGATATGGATCAGATTATTGAAAGGCATTTGTTTGGTATAACTACTGAGGAGTTTGAGGCCTCTATTCAAGGAAGACTTTCCACCACAACAGAAAGCTTTTTAGATGTTCCTGATACTTCCCTCAGTCTTCAACTTAAGGGAGTAGCTGCTGACCCGCTTGATAGCAAACGAGGAGCAGCAATTATTGCTAATGGGTCAGGTGACGAAAAAACCTACACTATAATGGATGCTATAGAAGCTGGAGATGGAGCGCAGCTACACTCGATTTATTCTGATCGAATTATTTTAAACCGTTCTGGTAGGTTAGAGAGTTTACGATTACCAAAACAAGACCTGCAAAGTACAGTTTCTGTCTC
>DJLG01000082.1 GCA_002434915.1 Proteobacteria bacterium UBA6522 | reverse complement strand
TTTTTCTTGGTAGCTTTTTTCTTAGCCGCCTTTTTCTTGGTAGCTTTCTTCTTAGTCACTTTTTTCTTAGTCACTTTTTTCTTAGTAGCTTTTTTCTTAGCTACTTTTTTCTTAGCGACTTTTTTCTTAGTTACTTTTTTCTTAGTCGCCTTCTTCTTAGTCGCGCTCTTCTTAGATACTTTACTCCGCGCAACCTTGCGCTTCGCTGATACCTTCTTCCGCTTTTTCGAAGCAGGTTTCTTAGCCATGGATAATCTCCGGTCCGGTTAATCGGGGTTGAGTATATATAAAAGAGCCAAAAATTCCAGCAAGTTTGTTTTTTTAATTACTTTTAGAATTAGCTAAAAAAAAATGAATACATAAAGAATAATAATTTATGACTTTGATCTTTCAAGACTTAAAATAAAAAGCCACTCTTTAGCACTTATAGGAGTTATTGATAGACGATTTCCGCGACGCAATAAAGCTAGATTTTTTAATTGTGTATCACTATATTTTCGTAACTCGCTTAAGGTAATAATATTTTTTAATTTACGTTTGTACCTAATATCTACCATAAGCCAGCGGGGGTTTTTTGGATCGCTTTTTGGATCATAGTGCTTATCATTAGGATCAAAAGCAGTATGGTCTGGATAAGCTTCCCGGCATACGTTAGCAATACCAACTATCCCAGGTTCCGCAGTGTTTGAGTGATAGAAAAAGACTAAATCGCCTTTTTTCATTCGATCGCGCATAAAATTTCTGGCCTGGTAGTTTCGTACACCATCCCAGTGTGTTTTTTTTTCGACGGAATTGTTTAGATCATCAAAACTGAAAGCGTTAGGCTCTGATTTCATTAGCCAATGATTCATTTTTTGTTTTCTCCCGATTGAAACTTATAAATTCCCTTTTCCGTTACAGCGCCCCAAAGAGGTACATCCCACGGTTGTCTTTTAATGTTTTCTACTCTCTGAAACTCATATCCAATACCAATCATTTTAGGTTTATTCCAAGATGTCCTTGATAGTAAGAACTGGAAACAACGATCATAATATCCGGCACCCATGCCAACTCTTGTACCGCGATTATCAAAGACCACTAGAGGGACTAACACGACATCCAATAGGAGTGGCTCAATAAAAATCTGCGTGGATGGTTCCTGAATGCCCAGTCGGTTTTTACGCAATACAGATTTATTATTTAGAGGAGAAAAACGCAGAGTTTTACCATGAATGACTGGCGTTAAAATTATGTTTTTCCGTTTTTTGGCTTTTAGTATAGTTAACGTAAGATTTGGTTCACCGTCTATTGATAGATAAACAGCTAGTCGCTTGGCTTGACGTACTACGCTAATTTTTTCAAGCTGATCCCCGATTTTTTTTTCTGCAAAACGCCGCGCAGATGTAGACATCAGTTTGCGTTGTGCGCGAATTTTCTTCCTTAGCAGGTTTAGATCAGTTTTTTGATTATCAATATTGCTTAGCACGTTTAGTTAATCAGATCTTGAGCTGTATGGTATTAATGGTGCCCCCCAATAGTGCCGTCACAGTTGGTTGCTCTCGAACCAGAGCAATAGGTGGGGTAAGCCGTGATAGTTGCAGGCTTTCTGGCAGAACCAGATCTGCACAACGCCACCGACAGAACAAAACCCCAAGGTCAAGATTTAGGGTCGAAAGACTATCCAACCTGCATCGCACACCGCAGGGAGCACCTAAAACTAAAAACTCAGCTGTTTAGCTGATGGACCGAGCGCAGAATCTAACTGGGCACTCATTGCCTTAATCCTAAGGTTCACAATTTCTTTGAGTTCCTGCTCGTCTCCTGTTCGCATAAGAAGTTCATTAGCCATGTTCAATGCAGCCATGACGGCCACACGATCCAATCCAACCACTTTTCCGCTATCACGTATCTCACGCATATTCTTGTTGAGTAATTCTGCAGCCGCCATCAACTCGGGTTTTTGATCTGCAGGGCAAGAGACTTGGTATTCCTTTTCTAGGATCCGAATAGTTACATGGGCGAACATATCATTCACTGTAGTTGCTCCAGCGCCTTGAGTCGATTGATCATTGCTTCAACCCGGGAGCGCACCTGCTCATTTTTTTGAAGTAGCTTTGCTCGCTCCTCTATCAGAGAGTCCTGTCTTTGTTTAAGCGATTGATTTTCTTCTTGCAGTTGACGGCAAACCACTACAATTTCATCAAGTCGCTTCTCCAATCTTTGGAGTTCCAGATCGAATCGTTTGTTTGTATCCTCAGATTTCATTTGTCAACTATAGAACCGTGGGGCTTAAGGGGTCAATAAGATTTGACACAGTGGTAGCATTAAGAAATATATTTTTTGTTAATTGAGAACCTCATTGGCTGATAAAATTTTTGAATATGATGAGATCCACATGACTATGGAACGTGCAAATGTGTCTGTTGACATTTCAGAACTTCATGGGGGCATGTGTGGTTTGTTATGTTTAGGAGATTCGACGGCAGTTGCTTCCTGGATTGATGAATGTTTGGGAAAAGCTAGTAATATGGATGATGAACTTGATGCTGCGCGAACCCAATTGCTTGAATTAAAACTTCAGTCATGGGGGGTGCTGACAGGGGCCGACCTAGATTTTTATCCTTTGCTACCAGATGATAATTGCGATTTGCAAGAACAAGTAAGTGCTTTGGCACTTTGGTGTCATGGGTTTCTTCTTGGCCTTAGTCTTGGTGGCATATCTTTTGATAAGAATAAGCCAGACGATATGGAGTCCGGAGAATTAGCAGAAATAATTCAAGATTTTTCTGAAATTAGTCAAGCTGGCTTGGGTGAAGGTGATGTCGATGATAACGATGCGGGTTTTGCCTTGGTAGAATTAGTTGAATATGTGCGAGTAAGCGTTCAGATTGTATTTGAGGAGCTTGAAGAAGCCCGTATAGCATCATCCGTTCAAAAGACCGTTCACTAATTGGTATAGCTGTGCATCCTAAGGAATTTCAAAAACGTAGACGAATTCTCATGGAGCTTATGGGCTTTGGTGGCATTGCAGTTATAGCCGCTGCCCCCGAGAGGAATCGCAGTCGAGATGTTACCCACTCCTATCGACAAGATAGTGATTTCTATTATCTCACTGGGTTTTGTGAGCCTGAAGCTGTAGCCGTACTGATTCCTGGTCGGCGCCAAGGGGAGTTCGTAATGTTCTGTAGAGAACGGGATAAGGAGCGCGAGATGTGGGATGGTCTGCGCGCTGGGCCTGAGGGTGTTGTATCAAAATACGGTGCTGACGATGCATTTCCCCTTGAAGATATTGAAGAGATTTTACCTGGGCTCCTCGAGGAGAATGAACGAGTCTACTACTCTATGGGGGTTATTGCGGAATTTGATCAACGTTTGTTGGGCTGGATGAACCGATTGCACTCCAGACGGCAGAGTGGGCATGCTCCTGATGAACTTATAACGCTAGATCACCTTGTTCATGAAATGCGTCTATTTAAGAGCGCTCGTGAAATTAGAGTGATGAAGCGTTCGGCGCGTATTGCAGAAGCAGCACATAGTCGTGCCATGAGAATCTGTAAACCAGGTATGAAGGAGTATGAACTGGCTGCTGAGTTTTATCATGAGTTCGCATGTCATGGCGCCGAGTGCTCCTATCAACCAATAGTGGCTTCTGGTTCTAATGCTTGTGTTTTGCATTACACAGAAAATAATGCGGTTTTAGAGGATGGCGATCTAATTCTTATCGATGCTGGTTGTGAATATGAGCTGTATGCATCTGATATTACTAGGACGTTTCCAGTTAACGGACAATTTAGCGAAAACCAGAAAGCACTATATGAGATTGTTTATGCGGCGAACCGTGCTGCTATAGCTCAGATACAGCAGGGCAATCATTGGAATGATCCTCATGATGCTGCGGTGAAAGAAATTACTCGTGGGCTCAGGGATGTGGGCATTCTTAAAGGGAGATTATCAACGCTATTAAAGAGTAAAGCTTATCTTCCTTACTTCATGCACAAGACCGGGCATTGGTTGGGTATAGATGTACATGATGTTGGAGATTATAAAATAGCTAATCATCCGCGGTTATTAGAGCCAGGTATGGTTATGACTGTTGAACCGGGAATCTATGTTTCTCCAGATATAAGGGGTATTTCGAAGTCTTGGAAAGGGATAGGTATTCGTCTAGAAGATGATGTGTTTCTTTCTAGAAATGGGGCAGAGGTTTTATCTGATCGTTTACCTTCTAGTGCAGAAGAGATTGAAGCATTTATGGGTGGTCAATCTTGAGTTCCGATAAATCACATTGTGATGTATTAATTGTTGGTGGTGGCCTGGTTGGGTCGACACTAGCCTATGCGCTTTCTCAGGCAAAAATTTCAACTGTTTTACTTGAGGAGCGTAACCCTGGTTTTATTGGGCAACCTAGCTTTGATGACAGAGTGACTGCTTTAGCTAATGGTAGTCAGAGAATTTTCCAAGGACTTGGTCTTTGGAAAGACCTATTAGAGGTAGTCGAACCTATCAAATCTATACATATATCGGAACGTGGACGCTTTGGAATGTCAAGGATCATTGCCGAGGAAGAAGGCGTCTCGGCTTTAGGCTATACAATTGAAAATCGAGTATTAGGTGGAACAATTTGGTCTAAGCTTTCAAGTTTAGATTCCCTTACATGTTTAGCGCCGGCGAAATTAGATTCCCTTAGTATAAAAACAGATGAAATCATTGCGAGAGTTAAAATAGACGATAGCAATCATGAAGTAAGGGCAAAATTAGTGGTTGCTGCAGATGGCATTAGATCTAAGGTTCGTGAGTCACTAGGCATTGCAGTCCTAACGGATGTTTATGACCAGCAGGCGGTTATCGTTAATTGTCAGACAGAAGTGCCACATGGTGGCCAAGCGTTTGAGAGGTTCACGCCTTCTGGCCCTTTAGCTTTTTTGCCCCTTCGGCATAATCGTGTAGGTGTTGTATGGACTCTGAGTCCTGAGAAAAAAAAGATAATTAGTGATTTATCAGATAAAGAGTTTACAGCAGAATTACAAAAATCTTTTGGCAATCGATTAGGCAGAATTAACAGAGTGGGTTCACGGTCTTTTTACCCTTTGACAAGAGTGCGTAGCGATACTCTGATTTCGAGCAGGGCCGTTCTAGTAGGGAATGCGGCGTTAAACTTACACCCAGTTGCTGGGCAGGGGTTCAATCTTGCTCTCAGAGATATAGCAGCTCTTGCAGAGGTTCTTGTTGATGCTCAATGCAATAACAACACAATTGATTTAGGGGACTCATGTTTTCTAGATAGTTATCAGGCATGGCGGTATGGTGATCAACAGCGTGTTGCACAATTTACCCATGGATTAATAAAACTATTTGGCTATAAGTTAGGACCACTAGCAATAACGCGTAGTTTGGGTTTGGTAGCGTTTGATTTAATACCTGGGGCAAAAGGTATGCTTGCTCGGCAAACAATGGGCCTTTCCGGGCGTTTATCTAGGTTGGCTCGTGGTTTGCCATTAGTGTCTTGAATAAAAAGACGCGGCCCCTGGTAGTTGTTGTTGGCGGTGGTCCTGTGGGTTTATCTGTGGCCGCGTTACTAAGTTCAAACTCTAAATTAGAAAAATTTGATGTACATCTAGTAGATTCAGGATCTGCACCAACCTGGTTTCGGGATAGCCTTGATTTACGCGTATACGCACTATCCCGTGTCTCACAGAATATTCTTAATAGCCTGGGCGTATGGGAATCGATAACGACTTGCCGCTCCTCTCCCTATGAAAAGATGCATGTATGGCAGGGAAAATATGATGCTCGCTTAGGTTCGGTAACCTTCGATAGCGCGGAAGTGGGAGAGCCTGACTTAGGACATATTGTTGAAGATAGCTTGCTACGAGTTGAGTTAATAAAAAATCTAGAGCGCGCTGGTGTAAAAATTACATTCGGTGCCGAGTTAAGCTCAATAGATATACGACAGAGAGAGGCTCATGTAACTCTTTCAACAGGCGAAAAGCTTTCGGCTGCCATTTTAATTGCAGCTGATGGTGGCTCTTCGACCGTTCGTGATTTGCTTGAGATGCCTATCACAAAGGTCTCATATCAGCAGCAAGCTATCGTCACACATATAGAGACAGAAAAATCTCATGGGGAGACTGCCTGGCAGAGATTTCTTCCAGATGGTCCCCTAGCATTTTTGCCACTAGCGGATGGGCGTAGTTCTGTGGTTTGGTCTACTAAGTCCAATCATGCTAAGACCCTTTGTGAGCTTAGGGATTCTGAGTTTAGGGCTAAACTTCAGAGTGCTAGTGGTAATGTATTAGGAAAGATATCCTCGTTTACTAAGCGTGCTAGTTTTCCGCTTCAGGCATCTCATGCCCATCAATACTGCGGTAATCGGGTTGTACTTGTTGGTGATGCTGCTCACAAAATACACCCACTAGCAGGACAAGGTATGAATCTCGGTCTTATGGATGCTGCTGTAGTTGCTGACGTGCTTTTGGAGGCGTTACATAAAGGAGAGGATCCTGGTGATTTGCGTGTGTTACGTCGTTATGAACGCCAGAGGAAGGGAGATAACCTAAAAATGCTTCTTGCTCTTGATGTGTTGCATAGACTTTTCGGTGTTTCTGGGAATCTCATGCCACCACTTCGTTCAATCGGACTTAGTGCTTTTGACGCCATGCCCTTTGTGAAATCTAAGATAATGCGTAGGGCACTTGGTTATAGAAATCAACTCCCAGGAGCGGCAATAAATCCTATAGTTTGAGCGGCTTTAATTTTCAGTCCTGTATGAACCTAAAAAGTATCAAAGGAGTATGCCTAATGAGTGAGATACCTAACGATTTCAGGTATACAAAAGATCATACGTGGGTTTCTGAGCAGGATGATGGAACTTTGATTGTTGGCATTACAGATTATGCACAGGCCTCCTTAGGAAACTTAGTGTTCGTAGAGCTGCCAGAAATAGATGATATGGTGGTAATGGGTGATGAATGCGCAGTTGTAGAATCTGTTAAAGCTGCATCCGATGTTTATTGTCCTTTAAGCGGAACAATCACTAAAAAAAATGAAGCGCTGATAGATACACCTGAGCTTGTAAATTCAGATCCATATGGAGAAGGTTGGTTGTTCTGTTTAAGGACTGATCACCCTGCAGAATTTGAAGAGTTACTCAATAATGAGAGCTATATAGCACTACTTGTTGAGATGGATGACTGATAAAAATATCTTAATCTGGTGTAAAGCTAATCAAATTCATTAGATTTCATTAAAAATAAATAATACGAATATTTATAGTTTTCTGGTCATGCGAGTGTTGTGAGTCATACAATTGTCCTTATGAAAAAAATTCTATTACTTCCACTGATTGTAATCATGGCTGTATCAAGCGCTGGTGCCCAAGAACCATCATGGAATTTGACCTTAGACAAGATATCTTCAGGCGTGGTTTCTATTCAGGTGGACAGTACGCGAGCTTTTGATACAGAACGCAATCAGTCTAGCCAGGCTACTGGTTTTATTGTTGACGCTGAACGAGGCCTTATATTGACGAATCGGCATGTGGTAACACCAGGGCCCGTGGTCGCACAAGCAGTATTTTTAAACCAAGAAGAGGTAGATCTTATCCCTGTTTATCGGGATCCTGTGCATGATTTTGGGTTTTTTAAGTATGATCCTGAGGATCTTAGGTTCATAGAACCTAGCGAACTAGAATTGGTTCCAGAAGCTGCTCAAATTGGTCTAGATATAAGGGTTATTGGAAATGATGCTGGTGAACAACTATCGATTCTAGCAGGTACGATTGCACGCCTAGACCGTCAAGCGCCTAACTATGGCCGTGGCAATTACAATGATTTTAATACTTTTTATTTTCAGGCGGCATCTGGTACATCGGGAGGTTCTTCTGGATCCCCAGTTGTTGACATTCAGGGTAGGGTTGTAGCGTTAAATGCTGGAGCAAACTCACAAGCTGCAACCAGTTTTTTTCTGCCGCTTGACCGTGTGCGTAGGGCTTTAAGACTAATACAAGAAGATAAGTCTGTACCGAGAGGAACACTTCAAACTGAATTTATTCGTAAACCCTATGCTGAATTGCGTCGTTTAGGTTTAACAGAAGAATCTGAACTAATGATGCGTGAAGCATTTCCCTCTCAGACGGGGCTTCTCGTAGTTGAGCAAGTGATTCCTAGTATGAGCACTACTTCTTTTCTTCAGCCAGGGGATATAGTCCTGAGGGTTGATAATGACCTGGTAGTTAACTTTGTGCCGCTTGCAGCTACCTTAGATAATCGCGTCGGTAGTCAACTGATGATTGAAATTGAACGCGGTGGTGTTTTAATGCGGCAGTCTTTGTTAGTAGATGATCTACACCAGATAACATCGGATGAATATATCGAATATGCGGAGGGAATATTTCACCCTCTCTCATACCAACAAGCACGTCATTTTAATCGTAGCGTTTCTGGTATTTATGTTGCCAGGCCTGGTTATGCTTTTGGTTCTTCAGCTATTCCAAGAGCCAGTCTTATCACCAGTATGGATGGTAAACCCATGAAAACCCTTGATGATTTTCAACAGATTCTTGAAAATCTTCCCGAGGGTCAGAGAGCGAGCGTGAGGTTTTCCCAATTAGATGATCCACAAATTGAACGTCAGAGATCGGTAATAAATAGCCGTGGGTGGTTTCCAACTCAGCGTTGTAGGCGTGATGATAAGTCAGGCTTTTGGCCATGTGATGTGATTGCTGATAGCCCATCTTTCAGACAACCATCTGTGGGAACTACGACATTTCCTCTTCGAGGGAACCGGAATGTGCAGGAGATAACGCCATCGTTAGTGCTAGTTAATTTTGACTTGCCTTATGCTGTTTCTGGCGTTTCAGAACGACATTACTATGGTACAGGGGTTATCGCTGATGTGGAGAGAGGCTGGGTTGTTGTTGATCGAAATACAGTACCAGTTGCTTTGGGTGATGTTCGTATAACTTTTGCAGGTTCGCTAGAAATACCGGGTAGGGTTGAATACATCCATCCACTCCACAATTTAGCAGTCGTATCCTATGATCCAGTTTTGATAGGAAACACTCCTGTCAAAGCAGCTAATTTTTCAATTGCTGAGGTTCAACCAGGTGATGAAATAGAAGTTGTTGGGCTGAAGGCTGACCATACATTAATCTCTCAGCCAAGCGACGTCCGTGCCTTAATAGCTGCAAACCTTCCTTTATCCAGAACACTTCGTTTCAGAGACTCTAACCTTGAAGCCATTGAATTAGTTAATGGGCCTGATGAATTTGATGGTGTTGTTATTGATTCCAACGCCCAGGTTAAAGCACTTTGGGCAAGTTTTGCTTATCAGCAGGGGCGAGATTTTGGGCAGATTAATATGGGAGTTCCCTCGTATTTGATTGCTAATATGATAGAAAGTATGAGGTCTAATAAGCCATTACATTCACTGGAAGTAGAGTGGAGATTGATGCCATTGGCATCGGCACGGAATTTTGGACTTCCCGAGGATTGGGTAAGGCGGTACGAACAACATAATCCTCAGAGGCGACAAGTACTTGCTGTCTCTAGTGCTGTTGCTGGCTCCCCTGCATCGGAGTTTTTTCGAGCAGGAGATATTATTCTCAGCGTCAATGGCGAAGTCTGGAATACTTTCAGGGAGATAGAAAATGCATCACAGAGTCCTGAGGTTGACGTAACTGTCTACCGGGATGGCCAAGAATTGACTGAGCGAGTACGAACAGTTGCTTTAGATGGAAAGGGAATTGACCGGGTTGTTTCTTGGGCTGGTGCTCTACTCCAAGCACCCCATAGAGCAATTGCTGTGCAGAGAGGAATAGAGGCTAAAGGAGTGTATGTTTCCCATTTTGGGCTTGGTTCTCCTGCAAGTCGTTCAAGACTTTATGCTGGGAGTTGGATAGTCAGTGTGAATGGGCAGCCAACCCCAGATTTGGATAGCTTCCTTAGTTTGGTAAATGGGCTTGGTGATCGAGATCCGATCAGACTGAACAGAGTTTCCTTAAATAACACATCTGAGGTCATCACTTTAAAGCTTGATAAGCGTTACTGGCCAAGTTATGAGTTGCGCAGGGACGGCCAAAAATGGCAGCGTTATTCTTTGGAGTGAGCAATCCCTTTATTTGTAAGATATTCTAAAATTCTATTAGCGGATAATTGTCGTATCTGAGTTAGATGAGTTGAATAATCGTTAGTATATCTTTGGACTATGGTCCAACTATTCTAGTAAATTCCTCAAACTCTGTAATTGGCGCTTGGCACTCAGTGCCTCGACATATATATGCGACTATTTCACCTTGTGGTTTTCTCTCAGCAAGAAAGCCTGGCAAAGCAGTTTCATTGTTAGCGATTGCAAAGCTTAGTCTGTGAGGGTGATACCCTGCGTTAGCATAGCTTTTCCACTTGTTTAAAGTGCCTTCCTGTTCACCGCGAATAATTATAAGCTCAGGTGGAATTAGCAGTAGATCTAAAGATTGGAGCATGGAACCATGCCCTTGAGGGTAAGCTTCTAAGGTTGACCCTGATGCTTTAAGTGCTCTTTGAGCGGCGGAAATAAAAGCACTTTCTCCAAGTAGGTGCCCCAGCAGAATTAGTGTTTGCAAAGCTATGCCATTACCAGAAGGTATTGCCTCATCAGCAAGCGGTTTTGGTCTGTGGATTAAGGTTTCATGGTCATCAGGTGTAAAAAAGAAACCACCGTTAGTATCTTCAAAGTTTTTAAGTAGTACGTTCATAAGTTCATATGCCAGCACCATGTCTGTTGAACGCCAGCGATACTGTAAGAGTTCGAGTAAGCCTGCAGCGAGGAAAGCATAATCATCTAGATAAGCTGAAAAACGGCACCTTTGATCCTTATAGGTAGCTGAAAGTCTGTCTCCATCCCAGAGTTTAAATCGAATAAAGTCCACAGCACATGTGGCAGATTCAGCCAGATCAGGGCGATCAAAATGTCGAGCAGCTCGTGCCATGGCTTTTATCATTAGCCCGTTCCAGGATGTTATAATTTTTTCGTCCTTAGCTGGTGATAAGCGTTGTTTGCGTGCAATGAGTAGCTTTTGTCGCGCAAATTCAAGATTTTCTAAGGTTTGTTGCTTTGACAAGGGCGTTTCAATTTCATTCAAAGCTGTATTGTTATGTAAATGCCAAGCTTTTCCTTCAAAATTTGGCGTGCCTGTTAGCCCGAAGTGTTCGCTAGCAATAGAATACTGAGTAGTATCAAGCACAGTTTTTACCTCATCGGGGGTCCAGAGGTAATATGTACCTTCCTTGCCCTCAGAATCAGCATCTAAAGTAGCGTAATAGCCACCGCAGGAACTTTGCATATCGTTGATTATCCAATCAGCAGTATCAGAACCAATTCTCTTAAAAAACTCCTCACCGGTTGCGGCGTGAGCATCTGCATAGACTGAGAGTAATGCTGCATTGTCATAGAGCATTTTTTCAAAGTGTGGAATATTCCAATACTGATCAACAGAATAACGAAAAAATCCACCTCCTAGGTGGTCATAAAGCCCACCTTCTGCCATACGTGTAAGCGTTAATGTAGCCATATATAAAGCATTTAGATCGGGCTCTTTGTCTTTTGCTGATCGTTTCCAGGCCATCAGTAGAGATTCAATATGAGTCGGATGCGGAAATTTTGGAGCTGAACCAAAACCACCATAATTTTCATCAAAATTTGACTCTAGCTGTTCTCTAGCTTTTTCAAGTGGCCCCAGCGTTAGTTCTGTAATGCCTTCAGTATGATCGATACGAAACAGGGCCTTTTGTAGCTCCCTACCTTGAGTTTTTATATCTTGTTCATGCTCTCGATAGTAAGTCTCTACCCGTTCTAGTACTCGTTTGAATAGTTCGCGCGGGAAATAAGTACCAGTGAAGATAGGTGATTGATCTTCGGGCGTAAGAAATACAGTTAGTGGCCACCCGCCTGGCGCGCGCGCCATCAGTTGATGGGCTGTTTGATAGATTTTATCTAGATCCGGTCGTTCTTCTCGATCAACCTTGATATTTACAAATAGTTTATTCATTAGTGCTGCCGTTGCTTCATCCTCAAATGATTCATGAGCCATTACATGACACCAGTGGCAGGCTGAATAACCGATAGATAGTAGGATAGGCTTCTTTTCATGAGACGCGAGTTGTAAAGAATCCTCATTCCATGCAAACCAATCAACTGGATTGTCTGCATGTTGGAGAAGATATGGACTGGTTTCTTTTGAAAGTCTGTTGGTCATTATCTGACTATAGCAGTTAGTCTGGCTGGCCCCCGAGTGAGGGCATGATTAGAATAAACCCGATGTTCCAATATCCTGACATAGATCCTATAGCATTTGGACTCGGCCCCCTACAGGTGCGCTGGTATGGGTTGATGTATTTGATCGGATTTGCGCTTGCTTGGTTTGGTCTAAGAGCGCGCGCTAGGCGCCAAGACAGCCCTATCTCGCATATGGCTGTAGATGACTTAATTTTTTATGTGGCCTTGGGAGTTATCCTCGGCGGGCGAGTTGGATATATGTTCTTCTATAATCTATCCGTTCTAATTGAGAATCCCTTTTCACTTTTTCGGGTATGGGAAGGAGGCATGTCTTTTCATGGTGGACTGATCGGTGTTGCAATTGCTATGACCATGTATGCTAGGCAATTGAATAAACCTTTTTATGCGGTCACTGATTTCATTGCGCCTTGGGTTCCTCCTGGTTTAGGTCTAGGAAGAATTGGAAACTTTATTAACGGAGAACTTTGGGGTTCTCAAGCTCATCCGGAAGCTTTCTATGCTGTTTGGGTAAATGGGGTCCCCCGGCATGCCAGTCAGCTTTATGAGGCTTGTCTAGAGGGGCTAGTCTTATTTCTTATCCTCTGGGCATATTCACGAAAAGTTAGGCCAACTATGGCGGTGACGGGGATTTTCTTGTTCTTTTATGGAACTTTTCGAAGTGTAGTTGAATTTGTTCGTTTGCCGGATACGCATTTAAATGTGGCAGCAGATGGGTATCTAGCTTTTGGGTGGTTGACCATGGGCCAAGTGCTTTCTTTGCCTATGATTCTATTTGGGGCATTTTTGTTTATGTCTGCTCAACGACATAAGCGCTGGGCGTAAAGCGTTTAATTATGAGGCAATATTTAGATTTACTTAGGACTATTAGAGAAGAGGGCGTCGAAAAAATGGATCGTACCGGCACCGGTACTTTAAGCATCTTTGGCCAACAACTTCGTTGTGATTTAAAGGAAGGGTTTCCGGTATTAACAACTAAGAAATTACACCTTCCATCCATCATTCACGAACTGCTCTGGTTTTTGCGTGGTGATACTAATGTTCAATATCTGAACAAAAATGGCGTAAGAATCTGGAATGAATGGGCTGATGATTCTGGTGATTTAGGTCCAATCTATGGAGCGCAGTGGCGTGCTTGGCCAACGATTGATGGTCGAGTAATCGATCAGATTCAAAAAGTAATGGAACTTATTCGGACTGATCCAGATTCGCGCCGCATACTTGTCAATTCCTGGAATGTCGGTGACCTTGAAAAAATGGCGTTAACGCCATGTCATGCGTTGTTTCAGTTCTATGTCGCAGAGGGCAGATTATCTTGTCAGCTCTATCAAAGAAGTGCTGACGTTTTTTTAGGTGTTCCCTTCAATATTGCGTCCTATGCCCTTCTTACTCAGATGATGGCTCAGCAGGCGGATCTTGAACTAGGCGAATTTGTTTGGACAGGTGGTGACTGCCACCTTTACTTAAATCACTTGGCTCAGGCCGATGAACAATTGAGTCGTGAACCGTCCTCTCTACCACATTTAAAAATAAAGCGCCGTCCCGGATCGATATTCGATTATAAGTATGAGGATTTTGAACTTATTGATTATAAAGCTCAGCCTAATATCAAGGCTAAAGTAGCTGTTTAGGTTATACCGGTAAGTGATGTAGCAAACGTGGTGAGGTTTATAGGGTCTTATACGAGAGCTGACTGGTAAGTCTAAAAAACCTAAGAAAGATCTTTCTCAGCACATGGAACTGAGATGGGTTCACCAGGTGGATCAATTGGTAGTGCAGTAAGCTTTCGTCCCCATATACAACCAGTATCAAGACACGTGCTATTAACAAGAAATGCTAGACCAAGGGAAGCCCAATGCCCAAAATATATATGAGTTTGGTAGGCTTTGGGACGTTTAAAATCATACCAGGGCTTTAACATTTCCGGCTGAGTCCCTGGCGGTCCTTTGTAAGTAAAGTCTAATCTGCCAACCTCATCACAGAATCGAATGCGTGTGAGAGCATTGATGCTGAAGCGTCGGCGCGGATTTAGTGCAAGTGAGTTAGACCAGGCATTTGGTTTATCTCCATACATGGTAGCTAGATTCTTTTTCCAAGACTTACTTTTCAGCATGTTTGCAACTTCATCGGCCTGGTCTCTCGCCTCCTCTAGAGACCATTCTGGAGAAAGCCCAGCATGCACTAATGCACGATCATTTTTTTGATCATAATGCAATAAGGGGCGGCGTCTTAACCAGTCGATAATATGTCCAAGATCTGGTGCTTGAAGAGTTTCTTGGAGTGTGTCACCAGGCCCTAGTTTCCTAACCCCTGCCGCAATCGCGAGGAGGTGTAAGTCATGGTTGCCGAGGACGGTTGTTACTCTATCATCCATTTTAATGAGACGTCGAAGAACGCTTAGAGAGTCAGGACCTCGGTTTACAAGATCACCGGTTAGCCATAAGCGATCGTGGGCATGATCAAAAGACAACTTCTCTAACAATTTTTCAAATGATTTTGCACACCCCTGAATATCGCCGATCGCATAAATTGTCATTTTTCTATACTTTCTTTGACCCAGTAATCCGACCCAAGTGCAGCAAGCTTTCCAAAATCCTCAGGAAACAGATTTTCTGGGCGATTGGTTGGATCAATTCCTGCTGAGATAATTTGCTCACGGGTTAACCAATGTCTTAAGGAATTTGTAAGCATTTTTCGGCGCATTGAAAATGCTCGGGCGACCAGGGCAGAGAATCTAGCTTCATCACTGAGCGGGAAGCGAGGAGAATCTCGTGGTATCAGTCGTAGCACTGTTGATGTAACCTTAGGTGGTGGAGTGAACGCAGCTGGTCCAACATCAAAACATGTTTCAGCATCAATCCATGGCGCTAACATGACTGTTAATCGCCCATAATCTTTCCCCCCTGGTGATGCCGTGATTCGAGTTGCAACTTCTTTCTGCAGCATAATATGTATATCTTTGATTGCTTCTCGGTAATTCAACAAATGAAATAAAATTGGCGTTGAAATGTTATAGGGTAAATTTCCCACAATACGTAATGAATGTGGGTTGTTTGTCAGTGATGAAAAATTAACTTTTAACACGTCGTCTTGATGCACTATTAGTCGTTCAGGGTCTTCAACAATTTCCATAAGATGGGCGGTCATACGTTCATCTAATTCGATAACATGCAGTTTTTCGACGATTTTAATTAATGGCAAGGTTAGAGCACCTCCACCGCTGCCTATTTCTATAATGTTATCTTTGGGTGAAGGTAAAATTGCTCTTATGAGTCTGTCAATAACAGTATGATCATGCAGAAAATGCTGACCTAGTCTTTTTCGAGGAAGTGGTGTCAGGGACATCTGTTAACCAAATGAACTGCAAGTTCGATTGCCTCTATTAGACTGCTCACTTGAGCATGTCCTGTGCCAGCAATTTCAAGCGCGGTTCCATGGTCTACAGATGTTCGTATTATAGGTAAACCCAGAGTGACGTTGACTACTTTGCCAAATGAAAGTGCCTTTATAACTGGTAGACCTTGATCATGATACATCGCTAGTACCGCATCTGATTGATTAAGCAAATTGGCTTTAAAGGCTGTATCAGCTGGTATTGGGCCAACCAAGTCAAAACCTTGTTCAGAGAGAGATTTTAAAACAGGTCCTATGATTTCTATTTCTTGTTTTCCTAGTTT
>DJLG01000119.1 GCA_002434915.1 Proteobacteria bacterium UBA6522 | reverse complement strand
TCCAGTGAGAGAACAATAATCCCAACTGAAGTCCTCTCTTCAACTTCCCAATGACGGAGCGGCTGGTGATAAGTGCCGGCTCCATCTACATCACATTTATCATCCTTTTCCATAATCCATTCTTTCAAATACTCGATGGCTTCTTCATCGGCAAAAAGAGTCTTCGCTGTCTCCGCAGCCTCGACCGCCTTGGGTTGGCTGCTACAACCTGCGCTAACGACAAGAAGCGCACCACTCATCATCAGTACTGTTATGAAGTAAGAGTTTTTTCGCATACTTAAAATATTAACTCGAACAGCCAAATGACAGCTAGACCGACCATCAAAGTAAGTACGATTGATTTAGAAATTAAAGCTATGAGAAGTGCGATGAGAGCGGCAAATATTTTGGGGTTGTCGTCCCATGCAATATCTTTGGCTTGGTTTATTAAAACAGCATTAACAACAATAGGGGTTAGTACTGCAATCGAAACGTACTGCAAGCCATTTTGAACAAGCTTGGGCAACTGCCTGGGCATCAATCCAGACAAAGGTAGAAATCTAGTGCTAAATGTCACTACGCCAGAAAGCAAAATCACGCCCCAGATCATTGAGTTCGCTTCCTTAGGTTAGAGAATAGTACTCCAGCAGAAATAGCAATTAATGCAGAGCCAATAATCCATAAATTCCAAGGTAAATCTTTCAGGATAATTGCCATTAAAGCGCTTATGAGAAATACGGTGAGCCTGGGTTTGTCTTTGATCGATATCGCGATAATCGCAATAAAGGTCAGAGGGATAGCAAATTCAAGGTTCAAAGATTCTGGAACAAAATGACCTACGAAAATACCAAGGAATGTTGCAATCTGCCAGGAAAACCAGAGCGTCAATCCGCTTCCCAGCAGGTGGTAGTGCATACTTGTCGTTTTTTTCTCCTCAGAAAAGCGCTTGTAGGAAACTGCAAAGGATTCGTCAGTAATGAGATAAGCAAGCACCAGCCTCCATCGCAACGGTAAATCTCTGAGGTATTCTGACAGTGAAATACCGTAAAGAACATGGCGTAAATTCACTATTCCAACTGTCCCGATAATTATTGATGCCGGAGTCATAGTGGATGTTAGCTGTGCAAAAACAATCTGGCTGGCTCCAGCAAAAACTATCGATGACAATAATAATGTTTGGAGCTGCGAAAGCCCGCTTTCTACTCCCAATATTCCAAACGCAAGCCCAAAAGGAAATACACCGATCTGCAACGGCATTTCAGATAAGCATCCGTTTTTAAATTCTGAAAATTTAGTCATGTGAGCGTGATACTTATCATACAGAAAGAGAAGAATTCGTGTTAAAAATACTTATGGCTGCGCGCGGTACATGGCTACAATAACCATCAATTGCCATATATATATGTCTAAGTATCCATAGCAAGTGATAGGCTCAGACGAAAATGATGCTATTCACTAAATCTTCTGTAGGCAGGTTACTGCAATAGGTATGAAGGAATTTAAATTCATAGACCTTTTTGCGGGGATCGGTGGCACGCGCCTTGCATTTGAGAAACAAGGCGCAGTCTGCGTTTTTTCCAGTGAAATTGATCGCTTTGCTCAAGAGACGTATAGAGAAAATTTCAATGAGACACCTCATGGAGATATCACTCTTACTTCAGCCGAAGAGGTGCCGGATCATGATTGCCTTGTAGCAGGCTTTCCATGCCAGCCATTTTCGTTAGCGGGGGTCTCAAAAAATAAATCCCTGGGTAACAGTCATGGATTTGAGCATGCTACTCAAGGTACATTGTTCTTTGAAATACTTCGCATCCTTCGTGAAAAACAACCACAGGCATTCTTGCTGGAAAATGTAAAAAACCTTAAAGGCCATGACAAAGGCAATACGTTCAAAATCATAGTGGATTCTTTAATTGATCTTGGATACAGAGTTCACCATCAGGTAATCGATGCCGTATCAATGGTGCCTCAGCATCGAGAGCGTATATATATTGTAGGGTTCCTGGATCACGCGATAGATTTCCAATTCCCTGTTTTTCCGATCACCCATGATAGGCCCTATCGCTTAAGAAACGATATTCTGGAACAGGAACCTGACCCCAAGTACACTATCAGCACGAAATTATGGGACTACCTTCAGTCATATGCGGCCAAGCACCGAGCAAAAGGTAATGGCTTCGGCTACGGGCTAGTTGATCCTAATAATCCTTCTGTAATTACAAGAACTTTAAGCTCTCGCTACCACAAAGACGGTTCAGAAATACTTATTGAAACTGGGGGAGAAACTCCGAGGAGGCTGACACCAAAGGAATGCTCGAGGCTTATGGGATTTCCTGACAGTTTCGTTATTCCTGTCAGTGATACACAGGCGTACAGGCAGTTTGGCAACTCAGTAGTTGTTCCAATTGTTGAACAGATTGCGGCTGAAATAATCAAAGCGTTGATTTCCCGGAAGTGATGGTGCATTTTGGATATAAAAACGAAAGCTCAGAGAAGCTACAACATGTCCAGGATACGCAGCAAAGTGACCAAGCCTGAAATTGCTGTTCGTAAAATATGCCACTCCCTCGGCCTTCGCTTTCGCCTCCACCAAAAACAGCTTCCAGGCACGCCCGATTTAGTATTCGCTAAACACAAATCAGTTATATTCGTGAACGGTTGTTTCTGGCATAGTCATAACTGTAAATATGGTAATGTACACCCGAAAACACACAGTGATTTTTGGCAGGACAAGCGAAAAACAACAAAGCTAAGGGACCAGCAGAGTGAAATTCAGCTTAACGAGAAGGGCTGGAAAGCTATTACAGTTTGGGAATGCGAAATACGAAATAGCAGAGCCGTAGGAATCATTAGTAATTTTTTTGGTCTCCTTGAAAGCGACGTAGCAGGTGACTGAAGGTTGGCTGGAAATACATGAAGGAACATTAGTTTTTATTGAAAGCAATGGCTTTCAGCATGTACTTCCGTCTAAAGATATTTACCTTTTATTGAAAGAAATGCATCCGGAATATACCGTTCCGGCGGCTAAATCTTTAAATGAAACTTGCCCAAATCTGCGTATCAACTGGAGTACCAAGGAAGTGTTTCTGCGCATATTCCTTGGAGATGACGACAGAGTGCTTGCTAGCCCTGCTGTCCAAATCAACAATGAGAATGTAATTTTTTACCCATCAGCAGATCATGCCGTGATTGACGAGGTATGGTACCCCTTCGATCCTTCTACTTTTGAATCTGTAAAAAACAGCTTACCCTGGGAAAATCATGCCAGCGCGCCTTATCAGATGGATTTAGACTCCTACAGCAGCGTTTATAAAACGAGCGATGGCAAATATGCAATAGTCAATGAACTGAACGAAACTGATTGGTATAAATTCCTTGCCAACCTACAACAGCCAAGCGGCCTTGATGCAACTCTTCATGATTATCAACTAACGGGTTATCAGTGGCTTTCGACTTTAAATGCCAGCAATGCTGGAGGAATAATCGCTGATGAAATGGGGCTAGGAAAAACAATTCAGGTAATTTCGCTCCTTTCGGAAATTTATGAAAATGAATCCGAAGCCTCGCTAATTATTGTTCCGCTCACACTTGTCGAGAACTGGCGCAGAGAATTATTGAGATTTGCACCTGCACTTACTTTCTACGTTCATCAGGGCGAAAACAGGGTTCGATTATCAAAGCAATTGCCGATAACTCACGCCTACTCTTTAAAAAATCAAAAAGCCAACATTGTCATCACTACTTATGACACACTGCTACGAGATCAATATTTACTGCAGAGTATTGATTGGAATTTAGTTATTCTTGATGAAGCACAAAATATAAAAAATCTTGATACCAAAAGGTATCAAGCTATAAACGGGATTCGAGCTAGGTCAAAATTTGCGATGACAGGAACTCCTCTTGAAAACCGTTCATCTGATCTTTGGGCCATTAGTAATACAGTAAATCCGAATTATTTAGGACCATTGGAAATGTTCTCAGAACTTGCCGACGTCAATCCGGATTTCGTTAAATCCGCCTTAAAGCCAATCATTTTACGCAGGGAATCCAAGGATGTGTTCACCAAGGGTGAGCTTCCTCCGATGATTACAATGGATCTACCTCTTGAAGTCACAAAAACCGAAGCCATGGTTTATGAAAATCTGTTAAATGAGTTAAGAGGTAGTGACGATGGCAAAATAACTATAGGTATGTTCGTTCCATTAAGGCGCGCAGCATCACATCCAGGCCTGATCCATCCAGAATATTTTGAAAAGCCATTTGATCATTCGACAAAATTAACGCGGCTATTCGAACTTTTAGATGAATTCAAGCAGTCCGGAGAGAAAATAATAGTTTCGTGTGAATGGCCAGCGATGTCTGACAAAATTATAGGTTTATCTGCTACCGAGCAAAATATCCCGGCGTGGGCTATCAGAGGAGGAACCCCGAATAGGCAAGCAATAGTTGATAAATTTCAAGAGACCAAAGGCGCCGCTATGCTGGTAATTCATCCTGCAACCGCAGGCGTAGGTTTGAATATTCAGGCTGCCAGTCAAGTTTTTCACTACACACTCCCATGGAATCCTGCTCTTGAAGCCCAAGTCAATAAACGTGCGCATAGACCAGGGCAAAAAAAACGTGTCGTTGTACACAGGCCTTACAATTTAGGAACGATAGATGAAGCAATAAACGAAATACTAATACAGAAAAAAGACATGTTTAATGAATTGGTACCAAAAAATGAAGAAATACCAACGCTTGACATCATCAATAAGGTGTTGAAAATACGATAATCGCAAAAGCAACAGGTGATTCTAATGGTAAAAGCTCCAAAGGTAATGCAGCCAAAGGCTTCCAGAACAATAGAAGGATTACGAGACACTGGATATGACGTGCGTACCGCCTTGTGTGACATTGTCGATAATTCCATCGCTGCCGATGCCAGTAGGATACATATTCATTTCGTTCGCAATCCTCTGGGCCAGGTTGAGGTATACGTAGTGGACAATGGCAAAGGGATGTCAGAAGAGCAACTGGACGACGCTATGACATACGGCTCCCGCCCGAAAGAAGATCCTAGCAGTTTAGGGAAATTTGGACTCGGTCTTAAAACCGCCTCAACCTCTATGGCGCGTTGCCTGACAGTAGTTACACGAGATAATGCTTCATCAGGTCCATTTACTGCCCGGTGGGACCTTGATTATGTCGTAGAAAAGGATGAATGGTATCTTCTTTATCCTGAGAATAAAGAAACT
>DJLG01000021.1:3698-5288 GCA_002434915.1 Proteobacteria bacterium UBA6522 | reverse complement strand
TATTTCCATCATTTCCCCAGCAAATCGCTCTGCAGTAGCAGCAAGATGAGGAACTTCTTGCTTCATTCTAGTAACTGCATGATGCTGACTCTCCTCAAGCTCATGCATAAGGACCTGACGCACTCCTAGCCTTTCAGCGGCTAGCAATACAATTGCATGTAAAGCTTGAGTTCCTTTATTTAACCCCGCATAGGTTGCTTTGAGAGCCGAAGCTCTTCCAATATCAGGACCCATATCAATTATGCGAATCTCATCATTACCTAACTCTTCTAACCTTCTAACATTAGGTCCTGATGCATAAAATCGGGTAGGCATAGTATTGTGTCTTGGTGCTGGCCCAACAATGCCAATATCCATAAATGTTGCGCCAGATATGGAGATAAGTTGTTCGATATCTGATGCTGTTTTCGGCGATACTGCGTTGCAGTCAGCAAAAAGTAATTGTGTTTTTGTTAGATGAACAGCATTAGCAACTTTCTGAGAAAAAGTAACGGCTTGTGCAGGAGGTAAAATAGATAAAAATAATTCTGCCTGCACTACAACTTCTTCAAGGGTGTCTATGTTCTCAATGCCAGCTTCATAGGCTAACCGAGTAGAGCTCTCACTACGACCTTTCAAGCACGTAATCACACGTTGTCCATTTTCTACTAGAACTCGCCCAACAGCGCTACCCATATCGCCAGTTCCAATCACAGCGATTGTTTTTATATTCATGGACTAGGTCTAGATATCAATCTGCACTAACGTAGGTGATACGGTTTATTACACCATATGAATCTTTTGTAGTAATGATTAGAGTATCACCGTTTCTTTGATACTCAGACTCAACTGTAGATCCAATATCTCTAGGATTTTCAGCAAATACCAATTGTCTAATCAATGTGCCACGAGACACATTGTAAACTCCAGAGTTGGCGATAAAACTTTCATACAAGTCAATCTTTTGCTGATCAGTAACTCGGGCTTCACTATTTGAAAAATCAGGACGATCGCCAACATTAGTGAACATGCTGAAATGTTCTTCAGAAAAAATAATAATTGACTCAAGGTCTGTGTATACCCCCGCCTTATCACCTCCTGTTATTACCAATTCCGTTGCAAGCCATGCACCATTCAATGAATTTTGTGCATTCGCAGACACACCTAAAAAAACGGCTGCCACAATGATCATCAACTTATTCATTCAACTACTCTCATTCTTTTTTTTAAAAGCTAAAAACTTACAGGTTCTCTAACATTTGCACTAAATCGTCAATATCTGGTTCAGAAAACCGAGGACCGAGACTAATACAATTCCATGATTGCACTCGTTCTTCCTGAGACCAAATAAATTCTCTAGTAAGAGTTACTGGCTCTGTATAGTTAGCAGAGTCCATAACTATTAACTCCACCTGAAGATTATTTGACTCAGGATTACGCCAATAACGCTCAGATAATTGAGCATCTTGACTCATCGGATGGCCGCTAGTTGTTATAATCCCAGCTTGAAGTTGGGTGGTTTCAATTCGTAACTCATTCCCTTCCCACCAACCTTTAGAAAACCCAGTAGGCGTATGCTCCTGTAATGATATTGGCAGATTTTCATCTAGA
>DJLG01000021.1:0-3315 GCA_002434915.1 Proteobacteria bacterium UBA6522 | reverse complement strand
GTCATCTTGCTGCACAATCGCCATAGGGTTCCCCCCCCAAATAACTAAGGGCACGCTTTCCCCTGCACAATCATCGCGCTGCTGAGGATCTGCAAGAATAGGATCAAAGTTAGCATGTGCACGGGCGCCTATGCCCGTAAACGGATACGGATTAGGTTCGGTATATGTAGGAGTGTCAACCATAGTTCCCGAGATATAGGTTCCGGAGAAGTCCGGTACTACAGGTATCTCTATGTCGTCTGATAAATCCTGAGTTATCGGCAACTGTGCGGATACAAGTAACCAACCGGTAATACCAGCAAGCCCTATGAAGAGTTGATGCGCTTTCATACCTGCTCCCTTTGTTGTACTACCTTTATGTTGCTTTTTTTATTAGATCAACAAAGGTAATTTTTACCTATCTTAATTTTAAATGCTACGCCACTTGTTATATTTAGGTTAAACAAAACTAATTGGGTGAAGTTAACATCGATCCACGCCTGGGTTTGGTGAAGGAACGATAGAAAGCACCCCTAATACAACAATCTCTCCATTGACTGGACGCATAAGAATAGCGGCGCCTTCAGGAAACTCGGTACGGCTTACCCGTCCTCCCAATGAGATTAAAGCTGGCGTACGATGACCAACAAGAACCTGGTTTAATCCTGAGGATGGCGGCGTAGCAAATAAACGTTGATGCTCACTGATTACCCAACTCACACCGTAAGTTCCAGCATAGTCATCCGCTATCAGACTATCTGTGATTTCCACACGTTCTGAACCAAATGCAAGCTCTGCAGTGTCACGTGCACGAAAAACTGGCCCTGTCAGAATAGGCTCCTGAAGAGGAATATTCAGCTCTGCAAGTTTTTGTCCTATTCGCCTAGCTTGCTCTTGACCATCCTGCGAGAGATTTCTTTGCCCCTCACGCTGCCCAATTCGATAAAGACTATCGCAAGGCATACCAGCAGTATCGGCATGACGTAAAAATACAACTAAACCACCATTTCGTAAGCTACCAATCAGGGCTTTGCCATTGGGTTCATCAAGCGTAACCTGGGCATAAGGCGCTGAGGGGCTAACCACTAAAATCACCCCTATAACGGATAACATAAAAAATATCAGCGCACTGATACGAGCTGTGACTAGTTTCATCTTTTTCCTTCCATTACGATAGAATAGACCAAAAATATAGTTACTATCTATAACAAGCTATGTGTCGCTATCTAATAATCTTAACTTTACTTTTTTCTTGTCTGTCCACCATACAGGCACAACAAACCTATGCTTTTATAAACACGCATATTATTCCAATGCACTATGAAGGGATTGTTGAGAACCAAACGGTAATTGTCACAGATGGAAAAATATCTGCGCTTGGGGACTCAAAAGAATTGCCAATTCCATCAAATGCAACTGTGATTGAATCTGAAGATTTTTATTTAATGCCAGGTCTAGCAGAAATGCATGGACATATTCCGGGACCAGCTGATCAACAGTATTTAGAAGATATACTTTTTCTATATGTTGCAAATGGTGTAACCACTGTACGAGGCATGCTTGGTCAGCCAGCTCATCTTGAACTTAGGGAAAAAATTTCAACGCAAGAAACTCTAGGTCCTCGCCTTTTTACGCCAGGCATCTCTCTGAGAGGAGGCAGAGTTGATTCGGCCGAACATGCAAGACAAATAGTTATGGATCAAGCTGATGCTGGCTATGACTTTATAAAAATTCATCCTGGAATTACTCGCCCTCAATATGATGCTGCCATGCAAGCGGCTGTTGAATCAGGAATGACACTATCGGGACATGTACCTGAGGATGTGGGCCTTGCACATGCTTTGTCAAAAGGGCAAGTAGCTATAGATCATATGGATGGCTATGCTCAATACTTAGTATCTCCAGAAATAGATATCTCCGACTACTCAGCTGGCTACTATGGCATGGGTTTTCTAGAAATTATTGATACCTCAAGAATTTTACAAGCTGCGAGAGAAACTAGGAATGCAAATGCTTGGGTTGTACCCACGCAAATTCTCTTTGAGCAAAGAATCTCTGAAGTTCCTGCCCAAGACCTAGCTAAAAGAGAAGATATGGCATATATGCCATCTAGTATGGTGCAAAGATGGGTACAAGCCAAAGAGCAGATCGTAAGCACAATAAGCACTCCTGATGGTCCTGCACGTCTGCTAGAAATTAGACAACAACTGATCAAAGCCCTTAATGATGAAGGTGCCCGCCTACTCCTCGGTTCTGATGCACCCCAGGTTTTTAACGTTCCCGGATTTTCAATTCATCATGAAATTCGGTCAATGATGGACGCTGGGCTAACAGCATACGAAGTGCTTAGAACGGGAACGGTTGCACCAGCTGAATTCTTTGAGAAAGAAAGTGAATTTGGAAGAATAAGCGTGGGCCTGGCTGCAGACTTAATTCTGGTAGAAAACAATCCACTATCTGATATTACTACTGTCAGCCGTCCCCTTGGCGTGATGATCAGAGGGCGATGGCTTGATCGCGCTGCCCTCGACGAAGGCCTTATGGAAATCGCCGAGCGGCAACGCTAACAAACTAAACTCGGGCTGTTAGGGAAGGTTCTCATTTATATAGGCTGCCGAATCTGCAGCACTCATCAATGGAACAACCTTATCTGGATCGACACGAACCATAAGATAGCTGATATGACCATTGATTTTTGTGAACTGATGTCCCGTCCCGGCTGGGATTACCAAGACATCACCGGCTTCTAACTCAATTTCCTGGGGATTACGAATATCAATAGAATTACTGCCTGGACCATTCAAAAACTGTACTGCTCTGTTATCGTCAGGACGCTGTTGTCTATCGATCAAGTCCGGGCCAAGTCTATTAGTCCCTGAGCCACTTAGAACGTAATAAACCTCTGTAACTAGCGAATGCTCGGCTACGGAACGTGGATTAGGAGCATCTAGATTTCCTCTTCGAGCAAAAGCTACTTGCACATTAGCGTTGCCAATATCTATTGACCGCACTTGCTGATCAGTCAAAGTCTGGGCTACAGAAATTGCCTCATATGACTCTAATTCCTCTTTTGGGACAAAATCTGCGGGACACATAGTACAGCTAGGCGCTGGACCTGTTGCCGAATCCTGTGCAGACAAACGGCCCAAAATGAAAGCTGCAAGCACTAAAACAACGCCCGCACCAAATGTAATTTTACGCATAATGATTTCCCCTATTTCTTAGGCATTTTTACTGAATTTATTATTTTCCTAGCGTACGAATTTCCATCAACGTACGCGCTGCATTTTTATCTTTTAATTTTTCTATTGTCCGGATACCACAAGTATCGGTACG
>DJLG01000144.1 GCA_002434915.1 Proteobacteria bacterium UBA6522 | reverse complement strand
CCACCACACTCTGCCTCAACGCCCTCAACACCATTCATAGTAGCGCCTTCCATAACGGTATAGCCTACCTCGACTTCTAGTTCCTTTCGCGTACCGTCAGCCTCTATATAGACGATCTTTGGCATGAATAGTTTCCCGATCAAGTTTTAACAAGCATTGCATCCTAACGTTGGACTGCCGCCTTAGGAAGCCCTTAATAAACTTTTATTAAGATCCAAATATCCAAGTCAATGTATAATAAAAAAAAACATAACTAATAACATTGGAATGGGAACAACCAAAATGTCTATTAACCGCATATTTTTTGCAAAAGCTTCCATCTTTGTGCTGACAACCCTAAGCCTACCCATAGCCGTTTTTTCTCAAACGCTTGAAGAAAATCCCCAACACTATTGGCTTAGCATCAAACAGGTAGGCGACGAAATGCCTGCTACACTCGAAGCCGATATCAAGCGCGTAACTGAACAGGGAACACACTTCCGCGATACCAGTCCTCTTTACAGTAACCAGCCAAGAGTTTACGACCTAGAACAGATTGACGTTGCAAAAAACCTGCCTTATGGAACCCACGAGCGTCATATCCTCGATGTCCATACACATAAGTCTCGCAGTACAGATACATTAATGCCGGTAATTATTTATTTCCATGGAGGTGGATTTGTTCGTGGAAACAAGGATGGAAACCGTAATGTGGCCGATTATTTTGCAAGCCTAGGACTTATTGGAGTTAATGCTACCTATCGGCTAGCTCCCGAAGCAAAATGGCCAGATGGTGCTAATGATGTGGGAGCAGCTGTAGCCTGGGTAAAAGAAAATATTGCTGATTTTGGCGGTGATCCAAACCAAATTTTTGTAGTAGCAAAATCTGCGGCAGCCGCGCATGCAGCCACCTATGTCTTTAGACCTGATTTGCTTGATGCAGGAACAGTAATGGCAACGGGGGTGATTATGGTTTCAGGTACCTATGATGCTGATACGACCAGAGCAGGTCAAAACCGTATAGATTATTTTGGTGAAGACCTCTCCCGTTGGCCTGAAATATCTACTATTGGTAATGTCAGTAATGTTGAAACCCCTGTGATGTTCACCGTCTCAGAGTTTGACTTGAATAGTTCTCTGGTAGGCACTGCAGCTTTGATTAATGAGTATGCTGAAAAGTCGGGACAACTACCTCGGTTTGTGCAGCTAATGAGACACAATCATTATTCCCCAAACCCAAGCATTGGCACTCAAGATACACAACTGAGTGCATCCATTCTTCAGTTTGTCAGCTCAGTCATAGGCGGCCAGGAATTGATGACCGCACGGTAGAATTACATTAGGATCAAGCAGTCTAACGCGTATTTGCTTTGATTGGAGAAAACGTATGATCAGAGATATCTCTCTCGTCATAATAACCACAGCAATAGTTGCTGTTGGATTCCTTGTTTTCTTGCCAAATGATAGTCCTAACCCCAGCTTTGAAAACGCTTCCACCGAAATGTCTCGAACAGCTGATGGCAAACCAGACTTTAGCGGTATCTGGCAAACAAATAGTACGGCGAACTGGGATCTCCTGACCCATGGGCCCCGACCAATGGTTGGACAGCCGGGTATCTACCCAGATGAGCCTGTTTTAGCTGCTCCGGTTGTAGCACTGGGAACTGTTGGTTGGGTACCTCCTGGTCTAGGAGTAGTGGAGGGGAATGAAATTCCCTATCAACCCTGGGCTGCCGAACGTAAACAAGAAAACCTGGATAATTGGCTAGACCGCGATCCCGAACTAGGGTGCTACATGCCAGGCGTACCTCGGGCTATGTATCTACCATTCCCTTTTCAAATTATCCAGGGCAACAACAAAATCATGATGATTTTTGAGTTTGCAAACGCACAACGCACAATAAACCTGGATACCGTAGAACCATATCCAGGTTTTGCATATATGGGGTACTCCGTTGGTCGCTGGGAAGGGGATACCCTTATCGTTGATGTAACAGACTTCACGTCTTACACATGGTTTGATAGGTCAGGAAATTTTCACAGTGATGCACTTCATGTAGTTGAACGCTATACACCCATTAGCAAGGATGTGATTCAATATGAGGCGACCATTGATGACCCTCAGGTATTTACTCGTCCATGGAAGATTAGTTTGCCTCTCTATCGTCGTATGGAGTCAAATGCACAGCTAATGGAATTTCGGTGCTATGAGCATGTGGAAGAAACAATCTACGGACACCTACGTAAAGAACCGCTAGTGCAACGTTGGGAAGGCGAGACAATGACAATTGATATTACGCGTAAAGTTCCTCCCGGCGATACGGTATACGAATTGTTGTTATCAGGAAACCCACCTGACCCACAGTAAATATCTGATAGAGGATGGTTTCTATGAGAATAAAGTTTGTGAGTATAATTAGAAGTGTAGGGATTATTTTTTTTCTAGGTATAACTACCACCAAAGCACATCATTCATTTGCTGCCGAATTTGATGCTAACCAACCAGTAAACTTCACGGGTACTGTCACACGCATGCAGTGGACAAACCCTCATGCGTGGATTCACGTGGACGTGACTCAATCCGACGGAACAGTGGAGTCATGGGCTATCGAAGCAGGCACCGTGAACGTACTGTTTAGGCGCGGCTTCACGAAGGATTCCCTCCAGCCAGGAACTGAGATCGTTGTCGACGGTTACAGAGCAAAAGATGGTTCAAACCGTGCAAATGGTAGGGAACTTAGCTTTCCCGATGGACGCACATTGTTTTTATACTCGCCCGGAACAGGGGCACCTTCGGAACGACCTTAGCTCAGTCAGGCAACGAATTAACGAACGACTGCGTCTGGAGCAGCACTTATTACCCCACCACCAGTGGCACTATCCTGGGTAGCGGGATCCGGGCCCCTGCCTTCGGCGAAAGCTCTTTCAGCAGCGCGGGTGTTCACAAGCATACCAATCATGCCGTAATTACCCTCATGACAGGCACCTTCATAGACCTGATTTTCCATGTCGCTATTTTTTGTCAGCTCCTGAATAACCGTAAAAGGTCTAGTGAAGGTTGTTGGGTCTTCAATCGTAACTCTGACCTCAAGGGTGTTCATATCAACCCGCCGGTAACGCTCGATCAAATGCAGATTCTCGCGCGACCCTTGGAAATTCGTTTTTTTAGAAAAATTGGTTATGTTAACTACTAGCGTGTCGCCCTCCCAATGCCCCCGGGCATCACCATAACGTTGACGGACATGACTCGGGAGATGGGGACGATCAGTGATCGGAATGACTCTACTGAAACCAAGGCCCTGACCCATGTCATAGTTGATGCCAACAGCATTATGAGACTGGACAATTCTCGCAACACCACCGAAGGTGCCAGATTGCAGAAATACCGGAAGATTATAGCCAAAGCACCTCTCGCCACTACTCCTATCCTCAGGACCATCTGCACGATTCATTCGGTCCAAGTTATAATCCGGAGACCGCTCAGCACGCCGTGGTGATATCGGTCCCGCTCTACCGCCTGAGGTTCCCTGAAGTAAGGCCTGCAAATACTCTGTTTTCTCAGCAATACTGCCTTGGGCTGCCAGAGTTAGGGCGGGAATTCGCCCGTCTAGAGGATCAATAATCATTGAGGTACGTCGACCCCTTCTGAGGGATGGGTCACCAAACCAGTGATCTTGATACGCGCGGGCCACATCTCGCTCAGTTCCAGAACCCTCTCGGTTATCGCGCCCGAGCTGTTGCGAAAACTCAAAAATCTCAGTCTCTTCCGTCGCAATCTCATCAGCCGTGAGAAACTCTCTGGTCCCATAGACCTCTAACCGCTGCAATGGCGTAACAACTGGGTTACTCCATATACCCTGTAAATCAGGGTCCCCCCATGAAGTCTGTATCTCCTGGCCTACAACCAGTAGCGGAACTAATGAAGCTACCATGGTTTGTAGCAAAATAAAGTTCGCCATCCTCATAACCACTAACCCTCCCTTATTTGAACTTATAGTAACAGGGACCACACTAAGCTCTCATACATTCCTCTTTATCAATAGGTTTTATTGTTGATCGGTGAAGTATGCCAACATACTATGAATCAAACATGAAACCCGGCCAATTGAATTAGTGACTTGCCGTTACTTGTATCTCTAACACGGCGGTCAGCTAACTGCACCTGTAAATGTTTTGGCACGATAGTCTCCTCAGCAAATTCAGCGCGATTCTTAAGGTCCATATACCAGGCATCAAGCCTAGGGTGTAGTTTCTTCACAGGGTATGAAACTAACTTCATACGAGTCACGTAAACAAACCATGCGACATCTAATAAAGAAATCAGATCACCAAATAAAAAGTTTTGTTTTAACAGTATTTTCTCAAGGGCATTAAATTCTTCACGAAAACGCAATGAAGATTCTCTAACCTCATCATCTGTCACACCGCCATTTGCATTAAAACGTTCCCAATAGTCTAGTTCTATAGGCCTTCTAGTATCAGATTCACCTAGAACTGTCCCCGAACCATATTTACGATATTTCGCTAACACCTCTGATGACTTACCAACCACATCAGCTGGTATTAGATAACGCATCGTTAAATTTCGAAGGTCTACATGCAAACTGTCTTCATGCTTAAGCAAGCGCATCATCTCATTCTCACGCCCTGCAGGAACAAGCTTTGGTTGGGGATATTGCTGATCTAAGTACATAACAATATCGTCACTTTCGATATGTACCACACCATCATGAATTAAAACTGGCAATAAGCCTCGTGGATTGATTCCAAGGAACCATTCATCATTGTTCTGTTTTTTGCTGATATCAACAATATGCGACTCCCAATTAACACTTTTCATATTGAGGACAATGCGTGTCTTTTGAGAACAGCTGGATGTAGTGTAGTGAAGAAGATGTATGCCCGCCCAGTTGAGAACCTCGCGAGTTTGTACGTCAGCATCAATCAGTTGAACCATAATTTTTCCATAATGATGATCACGATCTTTAGAATTATAAACATCGCCGTATTATTAGCGTAATTAGAAATTATTATTAATCATTAACCTTCTCAAACTAAAAAATTATCAACGATAAAACCTGGAAGTTTCTAATAGGTTTAATATCTATAAAAATTACGGCCTCAAAGTTATAAGCAATTTTTCTACTAGATATTAGAAATAAAATAGTCTCATCTTTGATGAAGCTAAATCAGATTTTACTAGATCTTCCCGAAAAAAAATTTTGAAGTAAGAGTTGGATGCTATAAAAATTCTAAATAAAGGATATTTAAGGCTTTATCTTTCGAAGCCGCTCAAGTTAGAATAACGTGGTTATAGCTGACCGCAGTTTTTTTCGTGAGCGCCGGACAGGTGTCCAGATCCTCTCGAGCGGTTCCCAAAACCAACCTAGGAGGTATCATGGGTAAGCGTCTATATGTAGGCAATCTGCCGTATTCAGCAGGTGAATCAGATCTAGAGTCTAAATTCTCCGCATACGGCACAGTAGAGTCAACAAATCTAATCATCGACCGGAACACTGGTCGAAGTAAAGGTTTTGCATTTGTTGAACTAGCATCTGAAGCGGAAGCTCAAGCAGCAATCGAGGGCCTAAACGGCACCGATTACGATGGTAGACCAATGACAGTAAATGAAGCCAAGCCAATGAGGCCAAGAGGCGAAGGTGGTGGCGGTGGCGGCGGTGGTCGCTGGTAAATTTTCTGGTAAACCAGAGATTTAAAAAGACCGCGATTTATCGCGGTCTTTTTTTTTAAGAGAAGCTAAAAATATTTAGGTCTACCTTTTAATCTGCAGCCTCTAGAAAATTAACTCTATGGCTTAAGATTGACAAAAGCAGTTTGCACACGCTCAGTACCACCAATGTCAGTCCAGGCAAAAATCAAACGTGATCCATCGTAAACCATCTGTGGAAAATCTAAGGGACGAGTAGAATTTATATTCGCTACTAATAAAGGGGGGTCCATTTCTCCAGTATTTTCGGTTTTTTGTACCATCAAGCTAACCCTATCTTCCTCTGACCTTAACCAACTTACCGCACTTGAACCATTGCCTATTGATACCACATCAACATGACCAAAACTACCTTCAGAATCTACTTCAATAGGATCTGAAAAATCCTTGCCTCCATTAACTGACCAGGCAAGCTTTACCGTCGGCCTACCGTTAGCTGCACTAAACCATGCCACTGCAACATCATCACCTCGCGTATCAATAGTAGGTCCATTTATAGGGCATCCTTCAATAACCCAGCCATCCTCATGAATAACTTTAGATGGTCCCCATGCATTGCCGGTTAAACGCTGAAAATGGATATCACGCACTTCCCCTGATGTTCTCCCCCTGTACACAAGCAAAGCATCTTCGTCAATTAATGCCACATCGGTCTGACAGCAATCACAAACAAAATTATTAAGCTCCTGTTCAAGCATATGCTCTCCATTAGAATCAAACTGGGCATAACGAAGACCCATGCCCAGTAATTCTCCAGACGAGTTTTCAAAAACAAACTCTCCATCTTGGATGAAATTACGCCCATCAAGCCAAACCGCGCCTATACCTGATTGCAAAGGAAAAAGCGTCACAAAACCATGTTCAGTCGGGGTACCATCCGAATGCAATAGAGAAGGTTCTGACCAACTAGACCCTGAATCTTTTGATGTTGAAATAACAGCATCATAGCCATACCCATCTTCTTGTGTAACAAGCCAATGTGCAGCCCAAAGGTCATCATTAATTGGGGTAACAGAAGGAAAATCAGCCCAGTTCACAAACCAATTTTCACCAGATGCTAACGTCCTTGGCTCAACCCAGTCGCTATCATTTAAAATTGAAAACTTCAGTGCGTCTTGACTCTCCATGGGTTCTATCCAGCTTAGAATAACTTGATCATTATGACTAATAGAAAGATGCGGTTGAGCACTACTAACACCTGCAGGGCTTACCAGTTGAACTGGCTCCTGAAGTGGGTATTGGTAATCACTTTCCTCAATTATAGGTTCAGCACATGCCATGAGAGTGGCTACTGGCAGTATGATTATATTTAGCTTCATTCTATATGCCCTACCCTTATAGAGATGTGGGCAGTATAAAGAAGACGGCAGTTTATTGTTGGCTGAACGCAGGAGGAAAATAAGTACGCCATGAACTAGAGTTTTCAAAAGCTTGTGCGATACGCAATACGGTCGAATCTTTCATTAGACCACCAGATAACATTAATCCTACTGGCAACCCAGCTCCCGTAAATCCACAGGGTATAGAGATAGATGGCTGACCCGTAAAATTAAAGATACATGCATTTTTTCTCCTTTCCTTTACATGACTAGATGGTTGCTTCGTTATTCGCGCTGCAACAACCGTTGAAGTAGGCATTGCTAAAACGTCACAATCATTCATAACAGCTTGAACCTGATCTTTGAAATCTTGACGATACTTCTGGGCAGAATCATAAGCCTTGCCTCTATACCTTGCCACGCTTTCATAACGACTTATAAATTCATCGCTAAACCCAGATGGATTCATTTTTAATGCTTTTCCATTAGCATCAACAATCTCAGAAAATATTGCATTTGCAGCCTCATAAGCAATATGGCAATCAGGAAAACTCACTTCTTGCACCCTAACACCGAGATCACAAAAAACATCTAGGGATTTTTCTACAATTTCTATGACTTCTTTATCGCCACCTTCAAAAAAATAATCTCTTGGGATTGCCACTACCATTCCATCTATAGGTGTATCAAGATTTTCAAGTAAGTCCTCGGCAGTTTCGCTATAAGTTAGTGAGTTACTATCATCTGGGCCTGCAATTGTCTGCAAGACTAAGGCGGTATCCCGCACGCTCCGGGTAATTGGTCCAACATGATCCATGGAAGAGACAAGAGGCATAACTCCCGCCTTACTAACCAAGTTAAAGGTTGGTTTATATCCAACAATTCCACAACACTGGGCAGGCTGGCGAACCGAGCACCCTGTATCTGTCCCCAGGGCAGCATATGCTAACCCCGCCGCAACCGCCGCTGCAGAACCTCCGCTAGAACCGCCTGGATGATATTTAAGATTCCAAGGATTTGAAATAGCGCCAAAAAATGGATTAATTGACGTAGATCCGAAGGCCAACTCATGTAATCCAGTTTTCCCTAGTAGGACAGCACCAGCTTCTTTTAAACGGGAAATGACTATTGCATCTTTATCTGGAACACGATTCTCATAATGTTTTGAGCCACCAGTGGTAAGCACACCCTGTGTATCAATTAAATCTTTAACAGCTACGGGGATACCATGAAGTGGTCCTCTATCTAAACCTTCAGACAGCTCTAGGTCAGCCCGCTGTGCTTGTTCTAAAGCCAAATCTGAAGTCACTGTTATATAGGCATTCAGTTCCTTATGCGTCTCGGCGATTCGGTCCAGCATATGCTTCGTTAATTTGACGGCAGTCGTTGTGCGATTGCGCAGCATTGCTGCTACTTCCGAAATGCTGGCGTATTCTATTCTCATTTCTATAAAGACCTTTAATAATGCTCTACTTCATCACGCTAGACCGAAAGTGTTATGGCAACAACCTCTGTAGCCATCTAAACTGATACACTAACTTTGTATTGTAAAATCCTATTTATCTGGCAGCTTAACCAGAAAAAGGGGGCTAAGACATATCTTTAGGATATTTGGCATAGTTGCAACCGCGCTGATCATCTTGTCGGTCAGCGCAATACTCGCAGTTGGATTGCTGTTTGATCCGAATGATTATAAAAGCGAGTTATCACGCCTTGTAGAAGAAAAAACCGGGCGTAGCTTCCTTATTGAGGACGATCTAGAGTTGACATTTTTCCCCTGGCTTAGCATCCAAACCGGTGGTTTACATCTTGGCAATATAGAGGGGTTTGGAGAAGAAAATTTTGCAAGCATTGAAAGCTTGACTGCAAGAGTGAGATTACTGCCACTTATTCAAAGACGTGTTGAGATTGGAACTATTGAACTTGATGGACTGGAACTAAACTTAACCCGCAATCAAGTTGATCTTATGAGCTGGGAGAATTTGCTAACACCCACTTCAAATAATAATAGTAATTCAACGGCAAGACTGACAGAAAACAGTCCTCTAATTCAAGACCTTAATATTGCTGGTTTAAGCATACGAGATGGCATTATTTTCTGGCGAGAAAACCTTACAGAAGTAAAATATGTGCTTTCTGATCTATCTCTAGACACCGGTCCAATAATAATAAATGAACCTATCGAAGCTTCCCTAGAATTTCAACTTGTTAGTGTTGATCCAATTTTTTCCACTACATTAGATGCTACAAGTACCATCTCTTTTAATCTTAACAGACAAGACTATTCAGCAAATAATTTGGAGCTAAGCTTTAGAATTGAAGACGGGCAGCATGATGAGCGAGCAGTAGGGCAGCTCCAAGCAAATATAGAGTTATCAACCGAAAGAAATTCCATTCAGATAAGCGATGCACAAATACAGGCTGATCTAATTGACCCACCACTAGGACCAGAAAATCTAGAAATTCAAGCAAATACAGAACAAGTATTGTTTGGTCTGGAAACCCGAACTATAGAAGCTACAGACATTAGTACAATAATTGGAGGTATTACTACTAACTGGCAACTTTCTGAAATTAGCTTAATTGATAATCTTCGGTTAGCTGGTAGGGCACATATAGTCGAAGCATCTGTAGAAAACTTGCTGAACATTACTGAAATTGACCTTGAATCAGATACAGACTTTGGGAATTTTGATTTGTCTACCCGTTTCTCAATGGAAATAGAATCAGGAAATTTCTATCTTGATGAAATGCAAGGCACTGCACTTGGCATTGGTTTTGAAAGCGAATTTTCTTCTACCGCAGGCGAAACAAATGGAAATATACAAACTACAGCTTTTAATCCCTCAACCCTTATAACCTTATTACCACCTGATACTCTCGAGCACGCAAATCTTTCTAATATTGACAGCCTCATACTGAATACGGAGTTTTTCATTGGTGCTAACCAAGTTTTCTCCTTAAGAAACTTTAGTGCGACTATTCCAGGTGCAAAAATTACTGGTGCTTTAGACCGCTTGGAAAATGGGGGTAGATTACGTGGAAGACTTCAGACAAGCGAAATTTCTCCTGACCTTTTCATAACGCTTTTTCCAAACTTTCTACCAGAAAGTTTTGGTCCAGATGAATTGGGTACTGTTAATCTCACAACAACTTTTGACTATTCATCTCAAAATAATTTACTACGGCTCGGTGATTTCAATGCTAATGCAATAGGTTTAAGAACAACGGGAAATCTTACGCTACAAAACCTGCCCGATTTTCCAGAAATAACAGGAAATGTAGAAGTTGAGGAATTTTCTCCAAGAAACTTACTTGAAAGACTCGGCAAGGAATTACCAACAAGATCAAGCAGCTCTGTACTAAGCGCTGCAACGATAAGCACTATTCTCACTGTCAACCCAGAAAAAGGGCGCCTAGAGGGAATTCGAATGCTGCTAGATGATACTAATATTACTGGTGAGCTTAGTATCGAAAATTTTAGTGACCCAAAATACTCCTTTAATCTGATAATGGACGAGCTAGACTTTGACCAATACTTAACTCCTATCGAAAATGGAGAGGACATTAATTCAAATAATGAATCTAAAGTAGATGACCTACTGTTGCCCACAGAAGCTTTAAGCCTGATCTCCATACAAGGCCATCTGGCTGTCAGTGAATTAAAAGCTGCTGGATTACGCTTTTCAAATGTTTCAACAGATTTATCGATTGAAAATGGAATAGCTCGAGTTGATTCTTCTCATGCCGATTTCTATGGAGGCGAATTGGATGGTGGGATAGAACTGGATGGACGTGCTGGAGCTTCCCTGCTCTCACTTCATGGCTCTGGGGATTCAATTGAACTTGCTCCTATGATGACAAACTTATCAGGGGAAGCTTCTGTATCAGGCACTGGAAATTTAGAGTTTGAATTAAATGGTGATGGAAAAAGCCTTTATGACTCATTAACTAACGCTTCTGGTCATTTTAATTTCTTGGTGCAAAATGGGGCTATCCAAGGCTTCAATCTTAATCATGCTCTTTGTGATGCGTTCAACCGTCTTAGAGACCATCCAAGACCTCCAACGAACACAGAACAATTAACTGAATTTATTTTACTGAGTGGAAATAGTCAGGTTAATGATGGTATTGCCAGCACGAATGATCTATTGGCAACCACGTCTAACCTAAAAATAACTGCTCAAGGAAGAATGGATCTAGCATCAAAAAATATTAACTATGATATTGATGCAGAAATGATTGAGGCTATTTCAATTCCACAATGCAACACGCTTGACGACGCAGTTGGAAACTCGATTCCATTAAAATTGAGCGGTACTGCCATGGAACCAATTATCCTTCCAGATTTTGGCGAGTTACTTTTACGAGAAGCACAAGAAGTTATACAAGATGTCATCAGGGATAAAATATTAGAAAGGCTATTAAGCAACTAATAGCCCATCAAATAGCTTGCGAAGCCTATACTTAGCGTATGTCTACTCAGAAAATACCCCGCATAATTCAGCTTCTAACTCTCTTGTTTCTTGGTTGTTTTATCAGCTGGTACAACATCGCTAGAAGCCAAGGCTGGGAAGTTATGTATCCTGAAGCTGAATTACATATGGCTAGACTAATGCCAAGCGGGGCACAAGCATCCCTTGGTGGTTGGCGTCCCTGGTACGCTATTGATTGGCCAGAAGCAGAAGACCATCTCTCTCAGGGGCTTCGCAGGCTTACACGACTAGAAGTTGCTAATGATAGTGTGCATATACAGACCCTTGATGATCGGATCTTTGACTATCCATGGCTTTTTGCACAACAAGTTGGGCGTTGGACCCTTTCCATTGAAGAAACAGACCGTCTGAGGGAATACCTGATGCGTGGTGGATTTCTTGTTGTGGATGATTTTCATGGTAGTCGCGATTGGGCAAATTTTTTTGAGATGATTCAACGTGTTTTTCCAAAGCATCTTATTGTCGAAATACCAGATAACGATCCTTTGCTACATGTGCTTTATGACTTGGATAGAAATACTCAGATCCCAGGCGCCCGTCATCTTTATCGTGGACCTAATGGTCAAACTTTGGCTAATTTGCCAGGAGGCTCTCCACATTGGCGGGGGATTTATGATGATAAAGGAAGGCTCCTAGTAGCCATTAACTACAATATGGACATGGGAGATGCATGGGAGCATGCAGATGATCCTTGGTATCCTAATCCAATGACTACTCTCGCTTATCGTTTTGCTGTCAACTACATCATCTACGCGATGACCCATTAAAGGCTGATGATTTAATGGCTGATATCCCATTTTACTGGATAGTGATTTTACTGGTTGCAGCTAGTTGGGGGTTGTACCACTTGGTCTCGCTACCCGAATTAATGTCAAAAATATTACGTGTTCAAGCAAATACTAAAGAAGACCTTATACGAGCATGTCATGGTGATAGGTCTCAAGCTGAACGTCTCATTAACCATGAAATTACTCGCAAACCAAAGCTATCTTATAAAGCAGCAGCAAAATTAGCTCTGTCTAAACTTCGAGATGATCTCCGTTAGCAATCTCGTGGAAAAAGAAGACGCAAGCCAAATACTAGCCAAAGCCATATCTACAGGCGCGATGCCTGGAGCTGTATTTTTAACAGGTAATAGTGATGAAATCATTGATGAAAGATGTCTTGGCAATCTTACTTATGCCTTTGACTCTCCCCCTACAACATCTGAAACTATTTATGACCTAGCATCACTTACAAAAATCATCGTAACAACACCTCTAGCAATGATTTTGTATGAGCGTGGGCTACTTGATCTTGAAGCACCCGTTAAAAGGTATATCCCGGAATTTTCAGGTAAAGAAAAAGATGATGTTTTAGTTATAGACCTTCTAGCTCATTGCAGCGGACTACTATGGTGGACAGACCTGTATAAGCTAGCTATTGATGAATCAGTCACAATCACAAAACAACGCTACATAGATCATATCTGTGAATTACCACTCGACTATTTGCCTCGTTCTAAGTCTATATATTCAGATTTAGGGTTCTTGGTGTTAGGAGAAATTCTAGAGCGCCTAACACAATCGTCATTAGATCAACTATTTTATGATGAAATTTTTAAACCGCTTGGTATGAAAGACATTCAATATAGACCTTCTAAGGTTTGTCATGAACTTATCGCCCCTACCGAAAAGGATCCTTGGCGTAACTGTTTATTACAGGGCTTAGTTCATGATGAGAATGCCTTTGGGCTTGGGGGCGTAGCAGCTCATGCAGGGCTTTTTTCAACGGCCCGCGCCATTGCACCACTTGCCCAACTGTTCTTGCAGGATGGGACATTAAATGGCAAACGTTTATTTTCTCCAGAAACTTCCCATCTTTTTACTACGCAATCTAATATTGTCCACAACAGTAGCCGAGCACTTGGGTGGGATACGCCTGATTTTGGCAGCTCCTGCGGCCATTTTTTTTCATCAAAATCTTATGGTCACACAGGATTTACAGGAACGTCTTTATGGTTAGACAAGGAAAAAGACTTTTTTGTAATATTGCTAACTAATCGAGTGCATCCAACCAGAGATAATCAGAAACTAGCCTCTGTTAGACCAGCCTTTCATGATGCGATTATGATAGCTAATGAAAAAAACCTTGATCCAGCAAGGGAATAGCAAAAAATCCCATTATTTTAAACGCCGTCAGGATTGACCGTTTCTGCTGATGTATGAGCATCAATATGACGAGACTGATCGCCACCGTCAATATTTTTTCCTGTTGGTTCCCATGAACAAACTATTTCAGGGTTTACCCATATAGTGCTGCATTCTGCTGGAACAAAGTACTCAACGAAAACCAAATCTTCTTTATCATCACTAATGAAATTGTGTTTCTCATATTCATAGTTATAAAGCGTATCTCCAGCCCGAAGAGGACAAGTCTCATCTCCAAGTATCGCTGTCCCACTTCCACTAATTATGTATTGAAAATGCTCGGCACCTTCATGATGGTGAAGTGCTGCCATCGTTCCAGGCTCATAAATTATCATCTCGCCCTTTACCGCTTTAGTTCCAAAAAGCGTTGGTGTCACAAGATAAATTCGTGTTCTTGCATCATGCACAGATGAAAGTGCGGGTTCTGTTCGCCAGTTAACACAACGAAATTCCAAAGAATCACCAAAATTTTCGTCAAACCGGCTTGCATTAGGCACACCCCCATAAAGAACCGTAGCGCCTTTAGAAGAAGAAAGACTACCCCTAAAGCCCGGGGGAAGAAATACAACATTGGATACCGTTAGGTCATGTATTCCAGCTGTTCCATCAAGCACAGCCGAACCATCAAGCAACTGAAACCAAGCTAAATCACTCGATGAAACATCAATTTTCATGGTGGCTGTTGCATTAAGCACGTATCTATCGAGCAGAATGCAATCACTTTTAACCCGTTCAGGAGTAATAAGAGCTTGTTTTGTTACACCATCCTCTAATGAAATCGGATCTATGGTGTCGTAATTAAAGAGGACTGGCATTGAAGTTTCTCTCCTAATTTTAAGACTGAGAAGCATATCAAATAGCCGCTGATTTTTTTGATAAATTTTGCTTATTGGCTTCCACCCTCTATGCTCTGGTATATGAGTGAAATACGTACGACTAATATTCGAATGATGGGTTTTTCTCTGCCCTCCTTAGGCTTGAATATGCTTGTAACAGCCGTATTTGTATTTTTACCTCCGCTTTATGCTGAAACTTTGGGATTGGGAGCTATCGTTGGTGGGATTTTTTTTGCAGCTAAGCTGGTTGATATAGCTGCCGCCCCTTTATGGGGTCTTTTTATGGATAGCTATGAGACTCGCTGGGGTCGCCGAAGACCTTGGCTTGCGCTATCGGCACCAATTCTCATGCTAGCTATTTTTATGGTTTATAACCCACCTGAAAATGCAGACGGACTGTACTTGTTTATCTGGCTTGCCACACTTTATGTAGGATGGAGCGCTTGGACTATTAGTCATACATCATGGGCATTAGAGTTGTCTCGAGACTATGACCGCCGGTCTCGTATTACGGGGCTCCTGCAGGCGATGACTATGGTTGGAGGAATTCTGATTGGTGGAGGTTGGGCCATTATGCAATGGATATCCACTCCCACTCTTGAACAAACAGCTTCAACAATCGGCTGGTTTATGATTATTACATTACCGCTAACGGCTACTATCTGTATATTGAGTGTGCCAGAAAGAACGACGCCAAACCGTCCTCACTTAGGGTTTAAAAAAGGCGCTAGTATAGTTTTCACTAATATGCCTTTGCTGCGCCTGTTAGTAGCAAATTTCATGATTTCATTTTCAACCTATTTTGTTCAAGCTCTTTTCTTTTTCTTTGTAGCCTTTACGCTCAATCTCCAGGCTTATACTGGCTTTATCCTGATTTTTCTTTTAGTTGGTGGACTCATAGGTCTGCCAGTATGGGTTAGGCTTTCTGAACGCTGGACCAAACACAGTTGTATGCAAATAGCTGTAGCCACAGGCGCCATAACTTCATTATTACTTCTGGTTCTGCCAACCAATGCAGTCATTTTAACTACAGCCACATTTTTACTATTAGGGCTCAACTCTTCAGCTAATGAGTTTTTGCCAAGAGCGATGATGGCAGATGTATGTGATCATGATCATATTCAAAGCGGATCAGAAAGAATGGGGCTTTACTATTCGCTGCTTCAGGCCTCAAGCAAGCTCGCATCAGGCATTGGGATTTTCCTTGTAATGTCTGTTCTTGGAGTATTTGACTTTGTTCCGGAACTAGGCCCAGACAACACAAATATTGCTCTTCAACGCCTGCGATACTTAATAGTTACCTTGCCAATTATCGCTTACATAATCGTAATTGGTCTAATGTGGAAATACCCCATTAGCCGAGAATATCAAACACAAATGCGTGGAATAATTGAAGCAAGAGAAAGAGAGTCAATTTAAAATAATCTATGATTGATAATTGACAACCGTACAAAACCAAGCATATATAGGCTTGTTAAAAAAATCCTAGGCATAGAGTCTGTGATAGAAAAATGCAACGATATACATTCATCCTCATCATGCTTTTTTGGTCCTCATTTTCAAGTGCAACTAATGTCACAATGTGCACGGACCTGGGCCGAGTCGTCATCGAACTTTTTGATGATGACGCACCATTGCATGTAGCTAATTTTCTTGATTACACGGATCGTGGTTTCTATGGAGGAACAATCTTTCACCGCGTTATCCCTGGGTTTGTCGTCCAAGGTGGTGGCTTTGACTGGGAACTAAGAGGAAAACGACCTAGTGCGCCTGTGCAAAATGAATCAAGAAATGGTCGTGAAAATCAGCGTGGAACATTAGCCGCGGCTAGAACTAACAATCCTCATTCTGCAACCTCGCAGTTTTTTGTTAATCTCATTGATAATGAAAATCTTAATGCTACCAGACAAGAACTTGGCTATACGGTTTTCGGTCAGGTAATACAGGGTATGTCAGTAATCGATGCGATTGCAGCGCTGCCAACTGGACCGAGTGGTGTATTTGCCTCAGACGTTCCCGACCCTATTGTCTCTATAAACTCCGTTACCCGACTAGAAGAGGAACGTTATAGCGATGTTCCTCATACAGAACGTAGTGATTTAATCAGATCTGAAATCGAAGCGGCATTAGATGAGAACAATCAAGCTGCTGTTTTCTTTTGGATTCAACAAATGAGGAATGCCTGTGGAACTTTGAGTCCAGATTTGCTTGTTCGTGAGTCTGAAGCAGCTATAGCCAATAATAATGAGGCTGCAGCAATAGTCGCCCTAGAAGAATATCTGCGCGTGACCGAGGACACTCATGAAACTTACGCCAGGGCTCTTGAAATCTACTTGGCAATAGTCCCAGAACCTCAGGATAATCAAGCAACTCAAGCCATGATGCCTAGCATTCAAGAGATAGCGGGTCACTGCACACCCATAACTATTCCAATAATCCCTGATGGAAGCCAAGCACCCATAGAGGAGATGATATCTGGGCAGACGGAACTCCGGAGCTTTATGGCGCGTACTAATACCCAGCTTGAATGTCTATCCGAACTGATTGATAACGAAAACTTGAGAAAAGACGAGCAGGCGCTTTTAACTTCTTATTACAATCGGCGTATAGAGGTTATGGAAGGTGCTGCTAGTAATTTTAATGAACAAGTTCAACTTTTTCGCTCTCGCCAATGAATTGCTAAGATTAAAGAGCATACTTATCACCTAATAAGAAAACTATTTAGTTAATATATGCTCTAATAACCCATACATATCCGTAGAGCTCCAAATAACATCAAGAAAAACAGGGGCACATCTACTGGGGGAGGTTCTGTCTTGAACAATCTGCTGACTAAGCTAGTTATTGTGGTAGCAGTTATTTTTTATGGCATCTCGGGCTCAACCCAAGAGATAGCTTCTAATGACCTGTTTCCAGATTATGCGCCCACCTTAACATTACATAACACACCAAATATCTCAGGGGTATGGCAGTCTTTTACTACAGCCAACTGGAATATTCTGTCTCATCCAGTGCAAGCAGGACCCTTTGCAGAACAGTCAGGTGCTTGGGGTGCCGGTCGTGCCGGGTTTGGTATCGTTGAAGGAAATGAATTGCCTTATCAGGAATGGGCAGTATCAGAGCAACAAAGAAACCATGAAAACCGTACCGTTGTCACTGCCGCAAACGACCCAACTAGATTTGATACTGGCGATCCTGAGCTACTGTGTTTCCGTGCCGGTGTACCTCGTGCTAACTATATGCCTTACCCATTTCAGATCTTTCAAACACCTGAGCAAATACTTATCGTCTATGAATATAAAGGCGCCTATCGGACGATTTATATGAATGAAGAGCGTCCTGCACTTGATGCATCGTGGATGGGAACATCCAATGGTCACTGGGAGGGAAATACTCTAGTAGTGGATGTTAAAGGATTCAACGAACATACGTGGTTTGATCGCGAGGGCAACTTTGCTAGCGATGAACTCCATGTAGTAGAACGCTGGACACCTTTGAGCCCATACCACATTAAATATGAGGCGACCATTGAAGATCCGAATGTATTCACTCGCCCATGGAAAATGAGTTTTATCCTTTACAAACATGTAGAAGAAAATGCTGAACTAAAAGAGTTCAACTGCGTTCCAATTGTAGAACCTATGTTCTATAAACCACTTGGGTTTTATGACGAAGAGATACCGAATAATCCATAAGAAAACCTGAACATAAAAAAATGCTTGTGCTTTCAAAACTATCAAAAAGACTCGAACTGATTGTGCCAGTGTTCATATTGTTCCAGATGACTGATTCCATGGGCCAGACATCTCCACCGCCCTCCGCTCTCATAAACCAGCAGTCCCAACAGACCCTAGAGGCAGCAAGGGCTGCATCTCCACACACATCCGAATCAACATATGCATACTTTGAAGATGAAGCTCAAGCCTTTATCGAAGATGCAATTCAGTACACATGGGACCCAGCAGCTCCCCGTCCTATCGCTGCAAAAACTGAATGGGGGGACCCTGACCTAGGCGGTTATTGGCTAAATGTTGCCTATGTGCCACTTGAACGTCCTGAGGAATATGCGAATAAACCCCTTTATACACAGGAAGAGGCAGTAACCGCTTTTGTACAGTGGACAACCCGTGATGCTGCTGTTGATCCGGCTACAGTCCATTATGACTGGACCGAATTTGGAATGGACAACTGGCAAAGTCCAATCCGACCAAACCGGCGTACCTCTTTAGTTACTAATCCTACAAATGGGAAAATACCTGCGCTAACACCAGAAGGACTAGAGAGACGTGAAGCTCAAGCTCGTCGTTATACACTTGAGTCTAGAGGCCTCTATGAGCGCTGCATACAAGGCAACCAAGGTCCGCCCAGTATTCCCTTTGTGCAAAATACTGGTCAGGCACAAATAATCCAGACCCCAGACCATGTAATATTAATTACGCAAGCGAACAGCGATGTTCGTATTTTTCCTTTAAATAACTCTAATCATGCGCCTGAGGTTATTCGCAGCTACTTAGGAGATTCTCGAGGCCGCTGGGAAAACGATACATTAGTTGTGGACACAACTAATTTTCATAATAACCGTAAATGGAATGGATCTAGTAGTGGGCTTCAACTCGAAGAGCGTTTTACACGTGTCGACGAGCAAATACTTTTATATGAAGCAACCCTAACCGACCCTAGCACCTGGGAAACCCCCTGGAGCATAGAAATCCCTTGGCCGATGATGGATTCTCCGGGGTGGCTATTTGAATTCGCCTGCCACGAACAAAACTATGGCATTATTAATGTGCTAAGAGGAGCAAGAGCCCGTGCAGCAGAATACCAGGCAGCTCAAGAACTTGAATAGCGATAAAAGGGGGAATCGAACCATGTCAAAAACTATCAGACTACTCCTAAAGATAATTAGCTTTATACCATTACTATTGGCCTTTCCAACACAGGCACACCATTCTTTTGCCGCGGCCTATGATGAGAACAAACCGCTCAACCTGGAGGGTGTTGTTACCAAGGTAGAACTAACAAATCCTCACTCTTGGCTCTGGGTGGATATAACGAGCGAAGATGGGACAGTTACAAACTGGGGTTTTGAGGGTGGTCCACCCGTCAACTTATTTAGGAATGGCGTAAGCAAAGACACTCTTCCCGAGGGATCAGAAATTAGAGTTTTTGCTTATCAAGCAAAAAGCGGTGAAAACAAAGGTGTGGCAGTTTTCTTTGAATACCTTGACGGACGAAAGATATTCATGGGGGGATCTGCGCCTGGGGCAGATGGCAACCCGCGCCCAAACCGTTAATTTTCCTTCTAAAAAACATTCTTTGGACTATCAGGGGTTTTCCTAGTCCTAGGGTTATTTCTGTAACATTTCTTTATAAAGGTGATGTAGTTGGCTAGTTTGCTGGAATGGCTGGCATTAACCTCGGGAAGCATTTCGCTTCATCAATCTCACTACATGTACTTGATCGTACTTACAGTTCATGTACTGGCATTGACTGTCTGTATTGGAACAGCCTTGATTATAGATCTAAGACTTTTAGGTGTATTTATTAGATATATACCTACATCTATAGTCCTATCCCGTCTGCTTCCATGGAGCCTAGGGGGTTTTCTGATAATAATGGTTTCTGGTCTTCTAATGTTCTATGCATCACCTATAGACAAATACAACAACTTATTTTTTCGCGCCAAAATAACAATGTTATTTCTAGCGGCAATTAATATCTGGTTCTTCTTAAAAACCGACTATTCTTCTATAAAAAAATGGGATCAAGAAATGCCACCACCAAAACGCATAAGATTTACCGGTGGTGTCGGATTAGCCCTTTGGGCTGCAATTATTGCTGCGGGTCGGTTGATACCTTATCAGCAATATTGGTTTGATTAATGTCGTTACTAGAAATATTTCATTTGCTTGAATACTTGCCAGTTCTTATAGAAATGCGAAGTTCACCATGGGTCTTTCCGATGATTGCAACCTTTCATCTGTTTGGCTTAGTAATAATTGGTGGAGCTGTAATAGTGGGAGATCTGCAGTTACTAAACCACAAGATAACACTCCAATTAGGCAGTCTAATTACACATGATATGGAACGACTAATGACTCTTGGCCTTGTCATCATGGTGATAACAGGTGTGCCACTTTTTATGTGTTTTGCGACAAAATATTACTATCTAACCCCTTTTTGGGTGAAATTATTTTCATTAATTTTTGTAGTTATTTTTACCTTTACAATTCGACGAAATGCACTAAAAAAATACAGAGAAAATCCAAC